>JBKQTS010000064.1:0-22227 GCA_052143075.1 Syntrophobacteraceae bacterium
TTCCAACCGGAAATTGTATACCTTTTCCGGTCTCAGGCGCGCAACTGAAGTTTTTTCGGGCAAAGACCCGAGCCGAAAATGCGGTTGGGATGCTTGGCACTGAAGTTGGTGCATTATTCCGGATAAATAGGGATATTACAGCATTCGCAAGATCTCGACCTTCAATATAGCACTGAAGTTTAGGCTTTCGAAGTTGCTTTCCAGTCAACTCTTTGAAATCTCGCTCCATCTTATGAATAGCAGTGTCTACTTTGGATTCCGAATGAAATGTCAATAGGAGAAGTAATACTATACCAAAAATGGTTAATATTGCAGCCGCTACAGTGAGCACAAAGCTAAGTCGCCTTTCAGCTATTAATAGTTTTGCCTCAGCAATTTTCTTATCTATTAATGGAGACTATGCCCGAGAGCCTGCCCCGGACCCTGGCTCTGATCCGGGTGCTTCGCTTCTGCCCGCCATCCTTTCTACGGGAGCGTTATCTTTTTGGATGCCTTTGAGACCGTGCTGCCGATCGAGTTGGTCGCCGTTACCGTGAATGTATAGGAATCGCCGGGGGTCAGGCCGGACACGAGTATCGGGCTTCCGGCACCTGTGCCTGTCACGCTGCCTGGGTCTGGGCTCGGTGTCACAGTGTATGTGTCCCCGCTATCTGCCGCCGTCACGGTAAAGTTCACCTTTGCCTCGCCACTGCCGGACCCGCCCGTTGCCGTTGCCGTTACGTTTGCCGGCGCGACCGGAAGCGGGCCGGGCGTTACGGGGGGGTTGGAGGGACTTGAGGCCGGACCGATCCCGATCTTGTTTACCGCCATTACGGTGAATGTATAGGAATCGCCGTTGGTCAGGCCCTTCACGATTATCGAAGTGGCTGTGGCCGGCCCTGAGGCTTTCTTTCCACCGGGGCTGGATGTAACAGTGTAGCCCGTTATGGGGCTGCCGCCGTCTGAAACGGGGGCCGTGAAGTTGACCGTTGCCTCGCCACTGCCAGGTCCGGCCGTTGCCGTCCCTGTTGTTGGCGCCTCCGGGATAGCGGCAGAGTTTTTCGTGAAGATCATAATCTTGCCGGACCCATCCGACGATGTCTTCGCTGAGACCATGACCGTCTTGCTTGTGTCCATAACAGGCATCGAGCCTCCACCTCCACCCGAACAACTACCGGAAACACACTTTAGCGCCCCGGTTGTTGGTGAAATCGACAATTTCCCGGTACTGCTGCCTGTTTCACCGTTACTGTCGGTATAGGAGCCTGTAAATGTTCCGGTCGAGCTGATCGTAATAGTATTCCTTTCCCAATAGGGCGCGTCAGGACCTGACTCCAACTGATTGGCTCTCCACGTACCCGCCAAATCAGCCATCGAATATGAAGCGGCCTTTTTGATGAAAAAAGAGAGTTCGGCATCCGAGTCCGAGATGCTCAACCCGCTTGTCCCAACCACAACAGTCTTGCCTGCGTCCATAAAACCCGTGTAGTTGCTTAGACAACCGGAAGAACTGGGAGAACAGGTTACCACCCCGGCTGCCATCAACATTTGCCCGGTTATCGAGGTTTCTGTCCCGTTAATAGTTAATGTTCCATTAGTAATGTTTCCAGCCGAGTCGAGCGTCTCGCTCATTGTTCCCGAACCGGGCGTTGGTCCCGAAATCAACAAATAGCCTTCCCAGTTTCCGGCAAAATCAGCCGTCGCATACGAAGCGGCTTGTTTCGTGCCGATATTGAGCTCGGTAGAGCCAGTGCCATCGACCAGGGTGTCCGTACACACCACGACGGTCTGGTCCGAATTTATCTGGCACAGCATGTTTGGAACAACATTGACTCCTCCGATCATGATGACCGGCACAGTTCCATTGGGAAAGATCCACAAATTACCGTTTGCAATCTCGGAACCGCCTTGGCTTATGGTGAATGTTCCATCCTGGGCTATGGCCTCTGTGAAGCTATTATACGAGGGCACGTCAGGATCTGTAGAAGAACCTGTAGGAAAACTGTTGAAATTCCACGTGGCGACAAGCTCAGACGGGATCGGGGCCTCCGAAGGCGTTACGCTGTTGGAAGCACCTGAGGCCAGACTGTTCCCGATATAGTTGGTCGCCGTTACCTCGAATGTATAGGCAGTCCCGTTGTTAAGGCCCGGCACGATTACCGGGCTGGCTGTGACTGGCCCTACCGGCGTTTGTGCGGTTGTCCCAATATACGGTGTGACAGTATATGAGGTAATGGGGGGGCCGACGTAATAGGCGGGGGGCGTGAAGCTGACCGCTGCCTGGGCGACCCCGGCCGCTGCCATTATCCCTGTCGGCGCGGCGGGAACTGCAAGCGTGGCGGTGCCCATAGAGAAAATCGCGCCGTTGCCGTCGGCGCCTCCAGATGAGGTCATCCCGTAGAGCTTGGACCCCGAGAGCGTGAAGGACCCCAAAGGACTCATCCCATCGCTTCCGCCGGTGAAGCTGTAAAGGTCCAGATACCCGGTGCCGTCCGTGTTTATCTGGAAAATCGTGCCGTAGCCGTAGCCGTTGTTGTAGCCGTTGGCGCCTCCCCACGGGGTCATCCCGTAGAGCGTGGAGCCCGAGAGCGTGAGGTCGCCGTAAGGATTATTCCCATCGTTTGGATATCCTGCGAAGCTGTACAGCACCTGATCCACAGTGCCGCCCAAGGAGAAGGAGAAAATCGTGCCGTTGCCGACGAAGCCGGAGTTGGAGGCGGAAACGGAGGTGTAGGCGCCTCCCTGAGTAGTCATCCCGTAGAGCGTGGACCCCGAGAGCGAGAGGGAGCCGCCGGGATTGGTCCCATCGTTTGCAACACCGCCGAAGCTGTACAGCACCTGGTACCCGCTGCCGTTCGTGCTTATCTGGAAAATCGTGCCGCCGTAGTAGGCGCCTCCCTGAGAAGTCATCCCGTAGAGCGTGGACCCCGAGAGCGAGAGTGTGAGGGAGCCGTTAGGATTAGCCCCATCGTTTGGATATCCTGCAAAGTTGTACAGCACCTGGTACCCGGTGGTCGCATTTATCTGGAAAATCGTGCCGAGGCCATTGGTGCCTCCCTGAGAAGTCATCCCGTAGAGCGTGGACCCCGAGAGTGTGAGGGAGCCGTTAGGATTAGCCCCATCGTTTGTAACAGTGCCGAAGCTGTACAGCACCTTGTACCCTTTGCCGTTCGTATTTATCTGGAAAATCGTGCCGGAGCCGTTGGCGCCTCCAGATGGGGTCATCCCGTAGAGCGTGGACCCCGAGAGCGTGAGGGAGCCGCTAGGATTAACCCCATCGTTTGCAACACTGCCGAAGCTGTACAGCACCTTGTAACCGGATCCGTTCGTGTTTACCTGGAAAATAGCGCCGTTGCCGTAGCCGGAGGTGCCTGCATTGGCGCCTCCATAACCGGCCATCCCGTAGAGCGTGGACCCCGACAGCGTGAGGTTGCCGGTAGGATAATTCCCATCCTTTGAAACAGTGCCAAAGCTGTACAGGACGGATAAAGAGTCGGGGGCAGGTGGCGGAATTGCCTGAGCGCGGCCCAGCGGGAAGCCAATTAATAGACAGATAACGCAGATAAAAATGAACAGTCCATACAGATGCTTTGAAAGATTTGCTCTACGCATTTAAAGTCGTCCTTCCTTTAATCAATCATTACGCTACGTCATTGAATCGCTGAGAATGATTCGCAGCTAATATGTGAAATCCTATTACTATAAGCGACAACGGGTTATATACACCTATATACTTCAGAAAACTTTAATAATGTCAACAGGTATATGGACGGGTATAAACCGGAATAATGCATCAATTACTGCGTTCCGCATCCAAATTGAACGTCGGAATAGAATTTTTGCTCGAAAAGTCTCTGATGCACTCCAAAACCCCCAACAGCATACAATTGTCCCAATAAAATTTGCAAGTTGAACGTGCTAAGGACTGGTTTTTGCGATTTCCCGACACACCTCCTCCCACAGTTGGTTAAGTTGTCACCGTCACGCCAGGTTGCAGGCTCAGGAGAATAGAATGCCGTAATACCGGCCTAATGGGAAAGCCAACGCAATATGGGCATACCACCTCCTGGCATGGTAGACCACCTTGGCTCCAACCTTACAAGCCGCCTGACAATCGAGTCAACGGACGGCTTCACGCTCTCGCCCCAGAATGCCGCATCCCGAATCATGTGGAGCAGATTGTAGGCGAGGCGTCCAACGAGGAGCCTTGCTTGATTTGCTGCAAACCGATGGCAACTCGTCTTGTCCCATCTAAGGGTGTTCTTTCCCTCTTTTATCCGGTTTTCAATCTCGGCGCGACCATTGTAGGTCGTAATTACCTTTTTCCCTTCAAGAGTTAAGACACCTCTCCTAAACATTGACTTCACAAGAACGCAATCAACCTTTCCACGTCCATCACATTTGTGAACCTTCATGGATTTCCCATCCAGATCGCATCCATCCGATCTATCACAGTGTCTTCTGCCAATAATCTCACATTGGTCAGCGCCCAGGTAAATTCCAAGCTGATTCGCTTCTCGCAGACTCACTGGACACAGACATCTTCCGGCCGCTGAGATAAAGTTTCCACACTGGTCCAACAAGGTGATGAAAAACGATGGGGATTCCCACATCAGGGTGAAAAACCCTATAGCCCTCACCTCGGCGAAGCTGTTCCGGAAGTCTTAAGCCCGGGAGCCGGGGTCCATCGGCTTTTGCCTTAAAATCAATTAGTTGGAAAAGAGCCCGGATTCAGGCGCCTGCTCTGGACCCGATCCGGGGTCTGCCGATATGACGAAATCATTAGCCAACGATCAATGAACCTATAGAGTTCGATCTTACGTGATTCGGCTGTGGTCGGAGCCGTTTATAGTCATGGACGATTTACATTTATTCGTGCTTGATGACAAACGTCGTGATTATCTAATATACACGAAGACATGCAATAAGTGATCATGAAAAATAATTAACAATTGTACGCATTATGTGTGCGCTATAGTTTTCAGCAGATGTATAATATACAATAGTCTTATTGTCCATTCTGTGACCCGTGTTAACGGTCAAACTAATTTCGCTTGACTTCTGAAATTTGCCAGATGCATAATCCTTCGCGCCGCTTTATGTAGTGCTGCTTGTTCGGGCGCAGTTAATATCATGATAAAACGAGGAGCGAAAATGGAACAGCCACTGGTTTTGGAAGATCGATCTGGACAGACGCGCATCTTAACGCTCAATCGGCCCGAGGTTATGAATTCCTTCAATTTCGCCATGCTCCGGGCTCTCAAAGAAAAGGTGGAACTCCTTCAATGGGACCGGGAAGCGCGGGTAATAGTCATAACGGGAGCCGGCGAAAAAGCCTTCAGTGCAGGAGCCGACCTCAAAGAGAGGGCGACGATGCCTGACGATGAGGTGAGACAATTCATTTTTACACTTCGCAATTTGTTTACTTTCATTGAATTCATGGACAAACCGGTAATTGCTGCGGTAAATGGGATTGCCCTGGGGGGCGGCACCGAGCTGGCGCTTGCCTCCGACATACGTATTGCTTCCGAAAGCGCTATTATGGGGCTTACCGAGACCCGCCTGGCTATAATACCCGGGGGCGGGGGAACGCAGCGCCTGCCGAGGATCGTGGGACGGGGTAAGGCCAAAGAGCTGATCTTTACCGGCAGGCGGGTGGATTCAAAGGAAGCCCTTGCCATCGGTTTAGTGAACAAGGTCGCTCCTGCCGGGAGATTGATGGATGAGTGTCTCGAGATGGCTGCCATGATATGTGAAGCCGGCCCGATTGCCATAGGGCAGGCGAAATACGCCATAAACCACGGTTGCGAGGTCCACCTGCATTCGGGCCTGGCCATAGAATCGAATGCCTACTGGGTGACAATTCCCACGGAAGATCGTCTGGAGGGTCTGGCTGCTTTTAGAGAAAAAAGAAAACCGGTGTATAAGGGCAAGTGATTAAAAAAGCGCATCAAAAAGCCGGAGCGGGGAGCGGTTCTGGCTCCCCGCTTCGTACTGCTTAAGATACCGGTTCATCTGAATCTGCTTCGGGAGAACATCAGTGGGTTTGCACGATCATCCTGAGATTGACCTCAGACGGTCCGTTTTATCCGACAGCGAGTTCCATATTCTCGAACACATCGGCGATGCTGTTCTGATTACATCGAAAGATGGGACCGTTGTTTACCTGAATGATGCCTACTCCCGGATCATTGGCTTTCCTGCCGAGCAAATCCTTCTTCGCAAGCTCAGCGATTTTGAGGCGGATTCACTCACCCTTAAGGCGATGGCCAATTGCATGGAGGTCCTCCAGGTTCAAAAGTATGTCGAGGCCCTTAAGACGAGTGTGATTTGCTCAGTCCTGCTTATCCCTTCGCCCGAGATTTTTACCTGTTCCGTCACCATTATGAACAGGGTCCATCAAGAGGCCGCCTGCCAGGACGTTCAATCAAAACAGCGATATGTAGAGTCATACCTGGATGCCGGCATAGCACAGGGAGCCGACCTGCCTTCTCCATTCCGCAAGCTGGTGGGAATGAGCAACAACTTCAGGGCCGCCCTCTACATGGCATACAAGGCCGGCAAAGCGGACTTTTCTGTCCTGGTTATGGGAGAAAGCGGGGTTGGAAAAGAACTGTTGGTTCGGGCAATTCATGAGTCCAGCCAACGGCGTAACCATAGATTTGTGAGCATTAACTGTGCGGCTATTCCAAGCACTTTGATCGAATCCGAACTCTTTGGCTACGCCTCGGGCAGTTTTACCGGCGGCAGACGGGAGGGCAAGAAGGGCCTGTTTGATCTTGCCGACAAAGGAACGATCTTCTTTGACGAAGTTGGTGACTTCGAATTGAACACCCAGGCCAAGATTCTAAGGGTCCTCGAGGAGGGAGAGTTCAGAAGGGTTGGAGATCAGAAGTGTATACCTATTGATACGAGGGTCTTGAGCGCCACCAACAGGGACCTCGACAGAATGATGTTGGACGGCAAGTTCAGAGAGGACCTTTACTATCGGCTCAACACGATGACCATTCATGTGCCCCCCTTGCGAGAACGCGGGCGCGATATAGAGTTGCTTGCCGAGCACTTCCTCGCGCTGCTGTGTGAGCGTTATAAAAAAAATGCCCGATTCAGCCAGGGCACGATGGACATCTTTTATGCCCATGCCTGGCCCGGTAACGCAAGGGAACTGCGAAGCGTGGTGCACTACGCCCTGAATATGACCGATTCCGATGTCATAAACCCCAACGATCTGCCCCATTATCTGCTGCTCTCAGAAGGCAGAGCGGCGCTCAATAAGTGGCTTCCCCCGGCTGGGTACGAGTCGGAGGAGGTCCGGCGCGGCTACATTTACAGGGATGTTATGGACGCTTTCGAAAAGGACCTGATTGAGGCAATCCTGAATAGATACCCATCCCGGACAAAGGCCATGCAGGTTCTGGGCCTCAGCCGCAGGTCCTTCTACCTCAAACTCAAAAAACACGGCATATTATGAACCCTCGAAAACTCGGGAAGCTTTTGTATAAAAAATGAAACACAAGCCTCCCCTGTTACCTTAGGTATACACTCCATTTTGTCTCCAGCCCTCTCAATTCAGGCTCTTAAGCCTCGTCAAGCTTGGAACGGTTCTTGCCTTGTAGCTGGTGGTGTCCATCCGGAAACACCGTTTGAGAGGAAGTTGCGTTCAAGACCGGGCGGGGACTTTTTTGAAGTAGAAAAACCCGGCCCTTTGTCGCCCGGCTCATTCGGGGAGTGCTTTACGCTCTCCCGGAGCACCCGATTTGAACGCAACACCGTTTGAGACACCGGCGCTTTGCGATTTGGAAAAGGACTGTTTGCCGGGCGAAAAGCAGCCATTGCAACTGATGCAGCGAACGCACACCGGACAAAAGACAGACCCATGAAACCCGATATTGAGCTGATCGAGATTGGTCCCAGAGAGGGGCTTCAGTACCACAAGAAATATATTCCTGCCGAGAATAAGATCGCCTTGGTGAATATGCTGTTTGACTGCGGCTTGCGGAAGGTGGAAGTTACTTCCTTCGTACATCCCAAAGCTGCGCCTCAAATGAAGGACGCCGTTGAGGTTCTGTCCGGAATCCGGCGCGGCGGGGACCATGAGGGAGAGCAGAGAGTCTGTCGGGTTTTGGTCCCCAATGAAACCGGATGCCGCAGTGCAATCGCTTGCAAAGTCGATGAAATGGCGGTGTGGGTTTTTCTGAACGACGGGATGAGCTATTATACGCTTAACCGCAGCATCTCCGAACAGCTCAAACGGATCAGCACTATTTGTGAAATTGCCAAAGCAAATGCCGTCAAAGTCAGTGCCTACATCGGCGCAGCTTTCGGTTATCCGGGAGAAGACCCGGGCCACTACGAGGACTTGTGCGCCATGGTGGCAAAACTTGTCCGGCTTGGGTGCTATCTGGTGTGTCTGAACGACGAACTTGCTATGGCGAACCCGGTCACGGTGCGGCAACATCTGCGGATGTGCAAGGAGGAAGTGGAAGCATCGAACCTAGCCGTTCATTTCTATGAGAACCGGGGAATGGGATTAGCGAATGTGCTGGCCGCCTACGAGTCCGGCATACGCGTTTTTAATTCGAGCCTTGGAGGAGCCGGCGTCCACAACTACTTCAGAAATGCCATTCCGGGAAAGTCTTCGGGAAAGCGCGAGCCCCACGGGTTGGCCACCGAGGAGTTGGTCTATGCCTTTGAAGAGATGGGCATCACAACGGGGATAGACATCGACCGTTTGATTCAGTGCGGCCGTTTCCTCGAAAGACTCCTGGAACTCAGACTGCACAGCCGAATTTGGTCGAGCGGGCTTTCCGGCGAGACACTGAGCGAGGCGAAAATTAACTTGGCAAACCGCAATTATCAGGACATTTAACATCGGGAGTCATTCGCTTGGGGGCTATCATGGAAGATGAAGATCGCGCAAAGCGCCTTAACTATTGGGAAGAACAGGATGCTCTGGTCGTAGAACGCCGTAAAGAAGCATACAACATTGGCGGTGAGGAGCAGATCAAACGCCTTGCCAGGCAGGGCAAAAAACCGATGCGCGAACTCATCAGGATGCTGGTCGATCCGGGTTCGGAGTTCTTCGAACTGGGATTGGATGCCGGCTACAACATTGGACAGATAAAGCTTTACGGAGGGGATGCCTACCTTTCGGAGAATAGGGGGCACATACCCGGCGGCGGTGTAATAACCGGCGTCGGTACCATTCACGGTAAAGACTGTATGGTCTTTGCCAATGAAAACCGCCTTGCGGCAGGGACCTATTTCCCTATCACACTGAAAAAACACATGAGGGCCCAGGCGATTGCTGAACGCCTCCGATTGCCCTGCGTATACATCGCAGACTCGGGTGGCGTAAACCTTCCGTTGCAGTTAGGCTGTTTTGCAGACGACGGTCACTTTGGCAGCATGTTTTATAACATGTGCCGCATGTCAGCCATGGGCATCAAACAATACACCCTCTCCACCGGTGGCAATACTGCCGGCGGCGCCTACATCGTCTATCTCGCTTCGGAATCCATCATGATAGAGAAGCTTGCTTTTGCCTTCCTGGCCGGCCCCCCAATGGTGAAATCGGCCATCGGTGAGACGGTTTCCATGGAAGACCTGGGAGGGGCCTATGTCCATACGCAGCACTCAGGTGGCTGCGACCATTGCGTGAAGTCCCAGGAAGAAGGCATTTTGAAGCTCCGTGACATTATTGATTTCGAACCTTCTCAGACCCTTCACTGCCAGAGAAGAAAATCCGTAGAACCTAAATTTGACTATAAAGAAATGATGCGCTCTTCTCCGGTCAATACATACAGCACAATTCACACCAAGGACACCCTGAAGTGTCTTGCCGATGACAGCTATTTCCATGAATACAAGCCCACGTACGGTCTGATCCGTGGCGCAACGGTCATTGCCGGCAAAATGTGGCTGAAAGGTATGCCCGTGGGAGTCATTGCATCCAATGAAAACGGCGTCATTTATATCGAAGCGGCAAGAAAGGCGACGGAATGGATGATTCGCTGCGGCAACTCCAACCTGCCGGTGATCTTTTTGCAGGGATCGCCGGGCTATATGGTAGGCCAACAGGAAGAATGGGGCGGTATAGGCAAATACGGGTCGGATATGGTCCGTACTTGTAGCGTGTTGAACGTTCCGAAAATCCGGTACGTCATCGGACCCGACCACGGGGCGGCAAACTACGGCATGTGCGGTGCGGGTTTTAAACCGGTGTTTAGCTTTACAAATATGAGAGGCCGCACGACCGTAATGTCCGGCAGGACAGCCGCATTCGTTGTGGAAAGTATCCGAAGGAAGAACATTGTCGACAAGGGCGAAGCGGTCGATGAGGAACAAATGGCGGAATTCCGCAAAATGATGATAGAGCGCTACGATGCCGAAGGACATCCATTTTTGACCGGTTCTCTCTTGTTCCATGACGGAGTCATCACCTTCAGCGAGGCGCGTGAAAAGTTGGCCAGGGCTCTTGAGCTTTGCTACCGCGCACCCATTGGGAAAACCGAGTGGGGCGACCTGAAGGTCTAGGCTCTTCGGAGAAGCAAAGAACTTTCGCCGATCTCATACATGGTGGAAAGGAGGGCATGGATTATGACGGAATATGATTATTGGAAAATCTTCCCCAAAATGCCAAAAAAAGTGACCATTGGTGATATAACAGTGCGCGACGGTTTTCAGCATGAAGAAAAATTCATCTCTACGAACGCCAAGATTTTTTATGCCCAGGAGATGATCTTTGCGGGAGCAAAAGAAATTGAGGTGACCAATCTGGGAAGTCCTGAAGGCATTCCTCAGTTCAGGGATGCCGAACAGGTGCTCACGGCCCTTAGGAGTGATGGTTTCAAAAAACGCTGCGAAAGAAAAGGGGTCAATTACGATGAGATCGTCATGACTGCCGTGACGATTCGCGAAGCGGCCGTTGACAGAGCAATTGAGTTAAAAAAAAGAGGAATCGGTCCAGATCGTGTCCTGATGATGGTCTCTACCGATCCCGAACACCATTTCGCCAATTCCGGTACGACTCTGACCCAATACTGGAAAGAGACTGAACGTTGCATACAGAAAGCTGCCGATGCCGGTATCAAAATGTGCGGTACCGTCAGCACCATCTGGGGGAGCCCCATCACCGGCGCAACCAGGCTCGAGGATGCTGTGGAATTTACAAAGCGCTTTCTCTCCATTGGCGCCCACGACATCGAGCATGCCGACCACGACGGCTCCGCTTCCGCAGCACAAGTCTACCGCTATTTCTCCATGGTCCTTGACGCCATGCCCGATCCGGAGGCCCATCTTTGCCATCTGCATGAGACCAAGCGCGTTGCATCGGCCTCCATCCTGGCGGCCCTCCATGCGGGTATTTGCCGTTTCGAGGGGACCCTTGGCGGCCTGGGCGGACAGCCGGCCAATTTCCTCGACGACTGTCCGGTCAGGGGAACGGGCGAATACTACTACAAGGATGCAAGGTACGTGGGGCTCATCACCATAGAGGACTTGCTGGTAATGATCGACGAGCTTGGCATCGAGCACGGCTACGATGTGGATCGTGTCTTGTGGCTCGGAGCTAAGATGGAGAAAACCATAGGGCGCAGGCTCCGTTCAGAAGCCGTTTACAACGGCCGGACATTGAAGGAAGGTCATCGGGAATTCGCTCGGCCGGGTCTCGCAAAACTCATCGAAAAAGTTGGTGAAAAACCCGGCTGGCTTGTGCCCCCGGAATGGCCCGCAGCGGCCATTCTGCCTGAGAAGTGGGGACCGGAGGCCTGGAAAATGCGCCCGGAGGCTGCGCGCTCTTCTAAATGAAGTAAAGACGAGTCATAACGAAATTCACATGTCTTTTCCCCGAGGGCGTGAATAAGCCGGGGAATTTCGCCAATGATCAAGGAGGGTACGATGAATGACCAAGTCCCATCTCCAAGTGCAAAGAGGAAGCCGCTCTGGGTTCCCCCTGTTGAATGGAAAAACAAGGCCAATATGACGCGTTTCATCGACTTTGTGAACAGGACCTGCGGTCAGCAGGTTGACTCGTATGCCGGCCTCTACAGGTGGTCCGTGGAAAGGATACCGGAATTCTGGGCTGCGGTGTGGGACTTTGTCGAAATAAAGGCCTCCCGCAAATACGATAAAGTTGTCGAAGATCTTGCCATGTTCCCCGGAACGGAGTGGTTTCCAGGCGCAAGGCTCAATTTTGCGGAAAACCTCCTCAGATTTCGGGACGGCCATCGGGCATTCGTATTTCGGGGTGAGGACAAAAGATCTGCCTCAATGACCTATGCCGAACTCTACAATGCGGTTGCGCGGCTGTCGAAGTCGCTTCGAGATATGGGAATTGTCGCGGGCGACCGGGTTGGCGCCTACATGCCAAACCTGATCGAAACGGCGGTAGCGATGCTCGCCGTAACCAGCATCGGGGCGGTCTGGTCATCCTGCGGCACGGAACTGGGCGCTGGAGCAGTAGCCGACCGTCTGGGACAGATCGGCCCGAAGGTGCTGTTCACGGTCGACGCACAGCTCTATAAAGGTAAAGCGGTAAATGTGCTCGCAAATGTCGAGAAGATCGCCAAAGAAATCCCTTCACTCGAAAGAATAATAGTTATTCCCTTTGTGGAGCGGCGGCCTGAGATCGGCAACCTAAAAAATGCCGTGCTCTATGCCGACTTCTTGTCCAAAGAAGCGCCGGACATCCAGTTCGAGCAGCTTCCATTCAACCATCCCGTTTTCATCATGTTTTCCTCGGGGACAACCGGAAAACCGAAGTGCATGGTTCAGGGACCCGGCGTTCTTATAAATATGGCCAAGGAACTCATAATCCAAACGGACCTCAAACGCGAGGACAGGATTTTCTACATTACCTCGCCAAGCTGGATGATGTGGAATTGGCTCATCGGGTCGCTTGTCGGCGGCGCAACCATTGTGCTCTTCGACGGCAACCCCAACTATCCCGACTGGGGTGCGATGTGGCAGCTTGCCCAGGACGAGAAGATCACAATTTTCGGCTGCAGCGCAAGCTATATTAATTTTCTAAGGAGCGCGGGGGTAAGTCCTGGCAAGACCTACGATCTCTCCTCGCTCAGGGCCATGTCTCAAACCGGCTCGGCACTTTCTGCCGATGGGTTCGAATATGCCTACAGGGAAATCAAGGAAAACATGCACTTTAATTCAATTGCCGGAGGAACCGACATAAATGGGTGCTTCTCGATCGGAAGCCCGATCCAACCGGTATACGCGGGCGAATTGCAGAGTCCCGGCCTGGGCATGAAGGTAAAGTCCTATGACGAATCGGGCAATCATGTGGTGGACAGGGAAGGGGAACTGGTCTGCGAAGCCCCGGCCCCCTCCATGCCTCTATACTTTTGGAACGATCCCGATTTCGCCAGGTACAAGAGCGCGTATTTCAATATCTATCCGGGAGTCTGGCGGCACGGGGACCTGGTTTTGTTTCATGGAGATTCTGGAGGAATAACTTTCCTTGGCAGATCGGATTTCACCCTGAAACCCTCAGGAGTGCGTATCGGTCCTGCGGAAATCTACAACGTCGTCGACAATATTGAAGGCATTGCGGATAGCATGGCGGTGGGGCAAAATTGGCAAGGCGATCAGCGGATCATCCTCTTTGTCAGGCTTGCGGCAGGATATGTACTGACCGAGGAGCTTAAGGCCCGGATCAAGACCGCTTTACAAAAACAGGCTTCTCCACGTCATGTTCCAAGCCTCATTATCGAGGTCCCGGACATCCCTTACACTTTCAACATGAAAAAGGTGGAGAGCTCGGTGGCAAACATATTGAATGGAAGGCCCGTAACCAATAGAGACGCCCTTACTAACCCCGAATCACTGGACTTCTACGAAGGAATTGCGCTCGAACTTAGCGTGTGAAGTCGAGTGTCAGATGCCAGGATTATTCCCGGAGGTGCACCATGGATTTTCAGCTTACCGATGAACAACGCATGATCAAGGAGACTGTCTACAAATGGTCTGTAAACGAACTGGGACCGTTGCAGGAGAAAATCGACGAGGAGGACTGGTTCCCTCCCGATTTCTTCCACAAATGCGCCGAGATTGGCATCCTGGGAATAACCATCGATGAGAAATACGGAGGACTTGGCGGCGATGTACTGATGCAAACCCTGGCCGTTGAGGAGATGAGCCGTATATGTCCCGCACTGGCAATGACCTATGGGGCCCATTCCAACCTGTGCGCCAATAACATTTACAAGAATGCAAGCGAATACCTCAAGGAAAAGTACCTCCCGCCCCTGGTTTCCGGTGAAAAAATCGGTGCGCTGGGTCTGACTGAAACGAGCGCAGGATCGGATGCCATGAGTCTTAGGACCCGTGCGGTTAAGAAGGGGGACAAGTACATTCTCAATGGCAACAAGATGTTTATCACTAACGGTCCTGTTGCCGATACCCTTCTGGTTTATGCCAAGACCTCACCGGAGCTGGGGGCAAGGGGTATAAGCGCCTTCATAGTGGAAAAGGATTTCCCGGGTTTCTCCGTGGCGCGGAAGCTCAAAAAATGCGGCATGCGAGGCTCTCCGACAGCCGAACTCGTCTTCGAGGATTGTGAAGTGCCGGCCGTAAATCTTGTGGGTGAAGAGAACAAAGGCGTCAACGTGATGACCAGCGGACTCGACATAGAGCGGGTAGTTCTGGCAGGCGGCTCCGTTGGTATGGCGCAACAGGCCCTGGACTACTCCATCAGGTATTCGGTTGAGCGTGAGCAATTCGGCCAGTCCATTGCCGGTTTCCAGATGATCCAACAAAAACTCGCAGACATGTACACCCACACCGAAGCTTCACGACTTCTCGTCTATCGGGCGGCGGAGGCCGCTGAATTGGCGGTAAGGGGAGGTAAGGGCACTGAGCTTACAAAGCTCGCCGCAGCGGCTATCCTTTTCGCCGCTGAAGCAGCTACCCGGGTTTGTGACCAGGCTGTCCAAATCCATGGCGGTTATGGGTACTGCCTCGAATTCCCGGTTCAGAAGCTTTGGCGCGATGCCAAACTCTACGAAATCGGGGCGGGTACAAGCGAGATTCGCCGGCTTATCATTGCCCGTGAGCTTACTCGAGATGAATTTGCCAAAAAAGCCGAACGCTTCGGCCAACAGGCAACTGCGCCCAAAACTGCAGGCAAAGCTGATTAATCCATGAAGCGGACTGGCTAAGCGAAGATTCAACTTTTTGCACCGAAGTCGTGCGCGGGAGACTGCCGGTATGGTCTCCCGCAAGGATCTGCAGAAAACTCGATCCCCGGCATTATGTCACTGCGTTTCTTTATATTTTCGAGCCGAGGAATATCATGCGGGTTCGGTGGACTTTCTGGGAAAAAGCCGCCGGGCTTCAACAAGTTTGGGAAGTGCTCGCGTGAAGATTGATATTGAAACAAAGTCCAATCTCATCTAACATTCCGCGTCGATTTCCGCATTCAATTTGCAAAAAAAACCATGAAGACGTAAGAGGTGTTGCAGGCCCCTGTTTCTATTTGGCCTGCAATCGGTTTTAATTCGTTTTGCGAGGGGAGACCTAAAATGGATTTCGGATTGACGGGCAAAGTTGCCTTTGTTGCCGGTGCGAGCCAGGGAATTGGCAAAGCGACTGCAGTCGAACTTAGCAAAGAAGGCGCGAAGGTTGCCATCTGCGCGTTGGATGATCCGGAACTGCCAAAAGCCGTTGAAGAAATCCGGTCGATGACTGGTAACGAGGTCATCGGCATTCCGGTAGACCTCACCGTGACCGAAGATGCAAAGAATTTCATCCGCAAAGGCCTGGAGCATTTCGGGACGGTTGACATCCTGGTAAACAACTCCGGTGGTCCTCCGGATAAGAAGTTCCTGGAAATCGACGAAGAGTTGTGGAATTTAGGTTTTCGCCTGAATCTGCTGAGCACCATCACGATGACCCGCGAGGCCGTTCCCGTGATGATGGAAAAACGCTGGGGCCGGATAATTAACATGACCTCAGTTTCGGTAAAACAACCGATCGAAGGGCTGATCCTGTCCAACACGATCCGAATCGGGGTCGTTGGACTTGCTAAAACACTCTCAAACGAACTGGCTCCCTACAATATAACCGTCAACAACGTCTGCCCCGCATATATCGCGACCGAACGCGTGCGCAAGCTCTCGATCGATGTCGCGCAAAAGCAGGGTACAACGCCCGAAGAGATTATCCGCAAATGGGAATCTCAAATGGCTCTCGGGCGAATGGGAAAACCCGGGGAAGTGGCCGCGCTGATCGCTTTCCTTGCGTCCGAACGGGCCGGTTTCATTACGGGTGATTCCATCCAGATAGATGGTGGATACTACAAGGGAGTAATGTAAAGGTATTGAACTGATGAATAAACGCACCGCATATGTTCGCTCAGTCGGCCGCTTCCTGCCTGAAAAGAAGCTCACAAATAACGATCTTGAAAAGATGGTGGACACATCGGACGAATGGATCGTGTCCCGGACAGGGGTCCGCGAACGCCGTATTCTGGAACCGGGTGTGGGATGTTCCCATATGGCGGTTCGGGCTGCACTTGAATGCCTCGAAAGAGCCGAAGTCGGCCCTGAGGAGGTGGACCTGATCATTGTAGGCACGGTGACCCCTGACATGATGTTTCCTGCAACCGCATGTCTTGTGCAAAATGAGATCGGGGCAAAAAATGCCTGGGGGTTCGACTTGTCAGCCGGATGCTCCGGGTTCCTTTTCTCCCTTTCGACAGCGGCCCAGCTTATAGAGGCAGGAAGAGTCAACAGGGCGCTTGTCATAGGCAGCGACGTGATCACCACCCTCATCGATTACACTGACAGGAATACCTGCGTTATTTTCGGAGACGGCGCAGGGGCCGTGCTTCTGGAGCCATGTGCCGAACCCGGATTTGGTATTCTCGATTTTATTTTGCACATTGATGGCGCCGGAGGGGAATACCTCTGCATGAAAGGCGGAGGGAGCCGCAGGCCGGCAACGCACGAAACCGTGGATAACAAGGAGCATTTCGTCTCTCAGGATGGCCGTGCGGTCTTTAAGGCGGCAGTAAGCGAAATGTCAAATGTGGCGGCCCAGATTCTCGAAAGAAACGGCCTTACCGGCGATGACGTCACATTCTTCATCCCGCATCAGGCAAATAACCGCATTGTAGAAGCCGCTGCCAGGCGCATGGGTATCGAAGACGGAAAGGTAATTGCAAACATCTGCAAATACGGAAACACGGTTTCAGCGAGCGTTCCGCTCGCCCTCTACGAAGCAGTGCTGGAAAGAAACCACAGTGTGAAAAAGGGTGACTATCTTGTGCTGGCAGCTTTCGGGGCCGGCTTCACGTGGGGAAGCGCCCTGCTCAGATGGTGGGAGAAATAGCCGTCAGGGGTTGTAGAATCTTCAACTCTTGCTTCGATCTCGATGCCCGATCAAAACAAAGACCGGATCCTCGACTCTGCTTTGCCGGATTCCAAATAGGGGCCTTTGCGCAGAGATACCGCTGCCCTGGGCCCAATCCTCCATTGACGCCCCTTTCGATCTCCAATGCCTGAGCAAGCTGCGACGCTTTTTCTCCCCGGGGGCGGCGGTGACACCTGGCTACTCGGCTCACTTCTGTCTTCTTTCTTATCGGAACCTACTCGAGTAATCCATATATGAGTCATCTGAGATTGACCCTGTGCGCAATATCAGTCGTTATCATTTTTGCCCTTAGTTTTGGACTTGCTGTAGATGAGGTCAAGGCTGACCGGAAAAATCTTATTACGTCCGAAGAGCAAAAGTGGTTGTCGGAGCATATTGACTCGATACGGATCGGTATAACCGAGATTCCTCCTCAAGTATTGCGCGGCGAAACAAAGGGAGATTACAAAGGACTTTGCATTGACTACATAAGACTTGTGGAGCGCAATCTCAGATGCAAATTTCAACTGGTGTATTACACAACCTGGAATGGAGTGATTCAAGCGGCCAGGAATAATGACATCGATATGATTTTCGCAGCTCAGCAAACCCCGGAGCGCACAGAATACCTTCTGTTTTCAACACCGTACATTGAACTGCCAAACATGATCATTGTGAGAAAGAATATGGAGGGCGCTTTCACCCTCGAGAAAATGAAAGGTTTGAAGATTGTGTGCTCTGAAGGCAGTGCAGTTCAGGAGTTCTTGAGAGCCAATTACGGATATTTGGATGTTTATCCGGTCAAGGATGAACTGAGCGGATTGATAAAGGTATCCTTTGGCGAAGCTGACGCAATGGTCATTGAGCTGTCACGCGCATCCTACTACATCGAAAAGGCAGAAATCACAAATCTTCGTGTTGCCGGTAGTACCGGCTTCACATATCAATTGCGCTTTGCTTCCAGGAAGGATTGGCCTGTTCTCAACCGGATTTTGGATAAAGGGTTGTCATCCATAACTAACGAGGATCGAGATGACATCACCCGGAAGTGGATTGCTATCAGTACTGAACCAATCTTTGGAGGCAGGAAGTTCTGGGGCGTTTTTTCCGCCGGGCTTCTATTCATAGGGTTGATTCTCCTGGGGGTCATATCATGGAATAGGACTCTCAAGGCACAGGTCAGGCTTCGCACCAGGTTGTTGGAACAAGAGTTGTTGGAGCGCAAGCGGGCGCAGGACGAGCTGTTCAACTCGCCTCAGATGCTCCGGTCAGTCTTGGACAACATCCCACAGAGGGTGTTCTGGAAGGATCGGAACTCGGTCTTCGTTGGCTGCAACAAACCTTTCGCCCTGGATTGCGGCTATGAGGACCCGGGCGAGCTTGTGGGCAAGACCTCTTACGAGACCGCCTCTGCAGCAACTGCCGGCCTCTATCATTCCGCTGATCGTGAGGTGATGGAGAGCGGCAGGCCCAAGATCAACTATGAAGAACCACAAATCAGGCCGGATGGCTCTCGGGCCTGGCTGATCACCAGCAAGGTGCCCATGTATGACCGGGACGGCCAGGTGATTGGCGTGCTGGGAACTTACGCGGACATTACCGAGCGCAGGTTGATGGAAGAGGAGATCAGCCAGGCCAATGCGTACCTTGAGAACATCTTTGAGAATTCGCCCGATGCCATCGCCATTGTGGATAACCATGGGAGGTTTATCAGGTGGAACAAAATGGCCGAGGACCTCTACGGCTATACCTTTGAAGAAATGAAGGGGAAGTCTGCGTTTGATCTATACGTGGATAAAGATGAGCTCGCAAAAATGCTTGTGAGCTTGCGCCTGGAAGGATCGGTCAGGAAATGGGAAATGAGAATGCAGAGAAAGGATGGCAGCATTGTCCCATTTGAAATTTCCATTGGCTTGCTCAAAGACAGCCAAAACGAAACTCTCGGCAGCGTTAGCGTCGCGAGGGACCTGAGCGGCATCAAGGAGGCATTGGCCGCCATCAAAGCTTCTCACGAACGGTTGTTTCGGGAAATCGCCGAACGCAAACAGGCAGAGGAAACTGTTCAACGGCTTAGGCGCCGGAACGATCTCATTTTGAACTCGGCAGGAGAAGGGATTCTGGGATTGGGTCCGGAAGGAAGACACACCTTTGTCAATCCTGCCGCTACCAGGATGTTGGGGTATACGGCCGATGAGCTCATCGGCCTGAAGGGGCATGACCTTTATCATCACACCAGAGAAGATGGAAGGCCGTACCCTGAAGATGATTGTCCGATTTTTCAGGCTTTAAGGTACGCCAAATTCTGCCAGGTTACGGAAGAAGTGTTCTGGAGAAAGGATGGGACAAGTTTTCCGGTCAGGTACAGTAGCGCGCCTATTATTGAAGAAGGTGAGGTTGTGGGGGCCGTGATCACATTTCGCGATATCACGGAATACAAGGCAGGGGAGAAGGAAAGAAAAAAACTTGAGGAACAACTGTTCCAGACCCAGAAGATCGAGTCAATAGGGCGGCTGGCCGGCGGCGTGGCGCACGATTTCAACAACATGCTTGGCGTGATCATCGGCCGGGCGGAAATGGCGTTACATACGGACGTTTCCGCTGACGAACTCCAGCACAACCTCAAGGAGATCCTCAAAGCAGGCCTGCGTTCGGCAGACCTTACCCGGCAACTGCTGGCCTTTGCCCGCAAACAGACTGCCCTCCCGAGAATACTGGATTTGAACGACACGATCTCGGGCATGCTCAAGATGCTTCGGCGCCTCGTAAGCGAGGATATCGGCCTGTTCTGTGCGCCGGAACCTGATCTCTGGAAAGTCAAAATCGATCCCTCCCAGGTGGACCAGATTCTGGCCAATCTTGTCGTCAATGCCCGCGATGCCATTTCCGGAGTAGGCGCCATCACCATGAGGACCGAAAACGTTGTGGTCGATGATTCGGTTAGGGCGGAGGCCCCCGAGTTCATTCCCGGAGAATATGTCCTGCTGACCCTGAGCGATACGGGAGCGGGTATGAGTCGGGAGGTCTGCGAGAATATCTTCGAGCCTTTTTTTACCACCAAGGAACTGGGCAAGGGAACCGGGCTGGGATTGTCCACGGTCTACGGCATCGTTAAACAAAACGAAGGCTTTGTTTATGTCGCCAGCGAACCGGGGCAAGGAACCACGTTTAAAATCTACCTGCCGCGGTTCGAGGCCGAAACCCCACGGATCGCCTCTGAGCAGATGGCCGGCAAGCCGCCGACAGGTACCGAAACCGTCCTGCTGGTCGAAGACGATGAAGCCATCCTCAATCTCAGCAAGATGATTCTCGAAAACCTGGGCTATACAGTGCTTGCGGCGAAGGCTCCGGGACAAGCCATGCACCTTGTCGAAGATCATCCGGGAGATATTCACCTGCTGATCACCGACGTTGTGATGCCGGAGATGAACGGGCGGGAACTTGCCGAACGGCTTGGCGCAATCCGGCCCAACGTCAAGTGCCTTTATATGTCGGGCTATACCGCCGACCTGATAGCACATCGCGGCATTCTCGACGAAGGAGTAAATTTTATTCAAAAACCTTTCGGCAGCAATGATTTTGCGGCAAGAGTCAGACAGGCGTTGGACCGTTCCATCACTTGACGACTGTGAAAGCTCCCTCAAGGACGCTTTGTCCTTGTGAATTTATCACGGTGACGGAGCATGCGCCATAAGTCATGCCGGCCGGAACGGTGCAGGTGATTGAATTACCCCCCCATTTCTTAACATGTGTCAGGGCAGTGCCAAGCTTCACTTTACCCGTGACGGTTCCAAAGTTTTGCCCCTGTATTTGAACGCTGGACCCTCGTGTTCCGGAAGAAGGGGTGACGCTTGTAATCTGGGGCGGAATTGTCAATATAACCGAGTCATTACTGGTCCAGGTGTCCGTTACCACGGTCACCGCCCCCGAAGAAGCCGTTTCGGGAACAATGCACTGGATTTTAGTGTCAGTCCAGGACACGATTTGATCGCAGTTAATACCGCCGATCATGACTGTGCTCGTGCCCTGAGATGTGCCGAACTGGAAGCCGTTTATCGATATCTGGCTGCCCGTTATTGCCGATTTGGGGGCAGTTCCGGTGACAACGGGAGGAGGCGGTGTGACCGTCCCGGCCCCCACTGCAAACGACGTCAACTGGTCTGTCTCAGCCGGTGAAATAACCTTGGCCATGACAGTGGTTATCTAAGGTGCGAACCAATTCGTGTATGCCTGCGAAGTGGTCCTGCCTCGAGCTGACAACGAAAGCGTGTAGGCTATGGGATATGCGAGGAAATGACCCGCCGGGACACTGACGAGCACCATGGGGGATACTGTTGCGGTAATGCTGGCTGTAGCCGGAATGCCTTCTACTGAAAACGTGGTGTTTGCAGTCCAGTGCGCCTTTGCCGCGAGGGGAGTTTTGATCAACGGCAGCGCCTCGGTAAAGGTGAGCAGCATCCCCGACTGCTCCCCTTTTTTCAGACAGAGACCGTTGGAAAAGACCTGCTCCCAGGTCTCGGTTTGAGTGCCGTCTTGGATCTCCTGGTCTAGATAGGAAGGCTGGGAGAAGCTGGTCGTGTCGAGAGAGATAGTATCCGTGTACGTCTGGGGGCTCTCTCTGGGATATGTTGCCTCGGATTCGAAATTGTTTCCGGCCTGCATGCCGAAGTAGTCAAAATAATGGGCGAAAATGGCTATTATGGCATGGTCCGACTCTATGTAGGATGAACGGAAAATTAATACTTTCATATTGAATTCACTACTGTCCGGTTAATTTGTAAAAGCAGTCGCGAATGTGTAGCCATAATGGATGACGGATAAGAAAAATGATCTGCCCCTTGCAAACGTGGGTTAATCTGGAAACGGAAACAAACCCAAACCAGC
>JBKQTS010000065.1:0-46820 GCA_052143075.1 Syntrophobacteraceae bacterium
CCTCCCACCATCCGCGAAATCTGATTCCGTTTTCAAAGAGCGAAAATGTAGTGCCAAGAAAGTCAAGTACCTATCTATGTTATTGTAATTACAAAATAAGTTTTTTGGCACTGTAGAAGTTGAGTCAGACAGGAGACTGAGATGAATAACGAGCAAGCTTTGGTCGGATGGCAGGAGATTGCGCAAATGTTCCGGGTCAGCGTTAGGAAGGCAAAGACCTGGAGGAGAGAGCTTGACCATTTCAACAGCATTTTCAAACTGCGTATCGGGAGACCGCCAAGAGTGTACACGTGTGCTTTCCCTTCTGACCTGAGAAAATATGCAGCGTTTAGATCAAGCAAAGGGGAAATCTTCTGAGCCTGTGACGATGGATCAACGCAACCTTGGAGGGGAAAAAGTGAAAACCGCCCCCCTGGAGATCACGGTTCAAAATTGCCCAAGGCCCTTTTGATAGATTTGAGCGTTTCATTTATCATACAAAAATCCGCGCCGCTATTAAGGTTCTGAATCTCGCTTTGGATACAATCAATTTTATTCCAGACCACCACCACGCTAAGTACCAATACCAGTAATATCGCCCCCAACAACACTACTACAGCCGTCAACATAGTACCCTCCAGTTCATAATTATCATTGCTATGCCCTAGCCTTCCCCTTTCGGCTTCCATTCTCTTGCCAAGCGCTGCGCTTCTGCAATCTGAGCGGGAGTCATTTCCTCTGCAATGATGTCTCTGTTATCCTGGGCAGTCAAATTGCCTTGCGCTGCCGCCAGATTAAGCCACATGTGCGCATTTACAAGATTTTTTGGAAAATCTTTGCCGTTAACATCCCTGCCATTGGCATACATTAATCCAAGTTGATATTGAGCGTCATTCTTACCATCTTTAGCTTGCATCTTGCAACGTTCTACTCGTGATATTGCACATATCTCTTCAACTTTACTTTTATAATAATCCGGTATACCTCCATGAATTTCAATGTCAATACCATCAAAAGCAGCATCGTAAAGACTTTCCCACAAACCACTATCAGTCATTTCTTCAATATCGAAGATTACTCCATCCCTAATACAGTATCCAAATGTTGCCGTTTTATCTCCATCTTTAGGGAAGCCATCATTGAGCATCTCAATCGCGCGTTGATAGCGGGGTGGTGTGATTGGAGTTGCGCATATATATTTTCGATGCCCATCATTCTTGTAATTCCAGCCAATGATCGGGACGAATCGTAAATATAGAGGGGAGTCTGGCTTGTATGTCCCCTGCGAATCACCTGCAATAAGGTCGTGCCACCGAAGAATTACCCATTCGGTAGAATTGGCAGGAAATATTCGGGGTGCAGACCTAATTTCCCATAGTAGGAGACATGCTGCCCATAGTAGGAAACATGCTATTAGAAGAAGGGTTCTTATTATGTCAGCCTCTTTATGCTCCACGAAACCGGCAACAGCAAGGGCACTGAATACAGAAAGTGCTAGTAAAAAGGGCATGGAAAGAACAGGGTTGAATCCTCTCATTTATACCTCCAATTCCTCGATCTGGCGGGCAATCAATAGAAGGGGGCAAAGCAGGTGAATCTGCCGTGAAATGATATTACAGGGACATTCCAGTTTCGCAAGAATATTTTGCATTGTGGGTTAAGGTGCAAGGCGGAAATTCACATGGGTTCGGCTATGGGTTGAGCAGAGATCGTCGGTCCTGGGGCATTCTGGACGGGTCCCTGGTTATTTGGGCTTGTGGATGGGGTATGATCGGACACCGATTTTGATTATCAGTGTATTCCAATTTCCAAAAATCTTCGCCCCCTGTGTAATAGAGGTCCCATGCACTAGGTGAATCAATTTCCACAGTGGGCGGGCCACCCCCCTGGGCATCGGCGCGTGTAATCACAATCACAAAACGGACGATGAATGACACGGACCAAGCGAGAAAGTGGATTGCAGGGCATCCTAGAGGCCGGGCGAGATCGTGGCTTTAAAGGGTATCCTGGCGATTCGTGCGCGGTATTCCAACCCTCAGGCAACCGCAATAAAGCCGAAATGTCTTCAACGTAATCAATAGGGTTTGGGACAGTTACGGCGGATTAAAAACCAAAATCTTGTACCTATCTTGTACCAAAATAGGCAAATAACCGAAAAGAAGCAAACCGCTTTACAGCTAACCCATTGATATTCCTGGCAGGCCAGGAGGGATTCGAACCCCCAACCCCCGGATTTGGAGTCCGGTGCTCTAACCGTTAGAGCTACTGGCCTGCAGGAACGAATCTTATAACTGGTTTGGCTTTTCGATGTAAAGCAAAAATAAAACCTCAAGAGCAGGCGAATAGGTGAATAGGTGAGTGGGAGGAGCAAGGACCAAGGGAGCGGGAAGCAAGAAGCAACTTTTTTGTTTCGGGAAAAAATTTTACAATGCACAAAAAATGCGGGCCCCTTAAATTTTTTGTTTCACAAGCGATCAAATTCGCGTATGCTAGGGTCACCTCAGATGAGTTTTCTCCGTTCGTGCTGAAGCGCTGCGCAGCTCAATCCCACTCTCCCATTGCCAATCATGCTCAAGAACCCCCCATTGCGCTCTATAAACTGTGCGTTACATTGCACTCTATAAACTGTGTCCTGTATTGCGCCGCTCAGGCAAAGGGCTGAATTGCCTCCCAACCATACCAGGGGAAGCCGATGAAAATCAAATACTGCAAAAAGTACGAGAAGTATGTTAGCGAGCAACATTGTGAATTTTTTAATGAGGGTAATGCCTGCGAGTTCTACAGTCAGACGAGTTGGCCGAGCATCAAAGACCTGCACAGGGACGACGACAGGCCCAAGTGGGACGTAAATGCCATAATAAAGCCTTTCAAATGCAACCTGATGAACAGGGAAAACACGCACCAGAGGAATCGCTCACGCCGCGCAGCAAAACGAGTGGGCGCATCGTATTAGCCGTGTTCCGCCCCCCCATATAGGACTGAGGACTGAGGACTGAGCAAGAACCCCGGACGCGTATGGTCCCCATATAAGACTGAGGACTGAGGACTGAGGACTGAGGACTGAGCAAGAACCCCGGACGGATCAGGAGCGTCGGTATCTTCCCCCTATCCCCTTGAGGACTTCGGCATTAATTTGATGGATAATTAACTGGGTAAATCTCCGGATCTGCCGGCGGACTGACAGAGTTTGGCATTTCCGGGAATGCACGAAAGTTTTGCATGGTGGACCGCTTAAAGATCCATGAAAAGCCCGGGATCAGATGTCGTCATTCCGGCGGCGCTTTTGAGCCGGAACCCAAGTGTTTTCCAGGATTACATTGAAAGCAAATCACTGGACCCCGGCTTAAAACCTGCCGGGGTGACGTAATACGGCCCCCTATCCACGTGGATAATATGAAGAGTGCGAACGCTCCAGCCGCTTTGAGCGGCCCACGGTTTTCCGGGCCTCCGACTTGGCCGGAGGTATCTGACTAAGCGTTCACCGTAGTAGGCGAATGCAACCAAAGAGCCGGGAAATGGTCCTGACAAGGAGAGAGCTGGTCATCGACAGGGCAAGGAGAGAAAAGCTTAGACAGGATGATTTCTCTGTATTGCGAACAGGCAGATTCTTGAAATTTTTTCAGGATTTTCTCGTAACTCATTGTTTAATCTGCGTTATCTGTGTAATCTGCGGATTGTTTTGAGGATAACCTTTTTCCGAAAGCGAGTTCAGAGATGTTCAAGAAGTTACTGGTGGCAAACAGGGGCGAGATCGCTATCCGCATAATGCGCTCCGCCCAGGAGCTTGGAATAAAGACCGTGGCGGTCTACGAAGAGACGGACAAGACGGCGATGCATATCATGCGCGCCGATGAAGCCATTTGCATCGGAAGCGGCCCCAGGCGCGACTACCTCAACATCGAGCGTATCATACAGGCGGCGCAGAGCAGCCAGGCTGAAGCGATACACCCCGGTTACGGTTTTTTGGCCGAAAATCCGGCTTTTTCGAAGCAGTGCACGGAGGCCGGTCTCGTTTTTGTGGGACCTCCCCCGCAGGTCATAATCGATATGGGCAGCAAGGTAATAGCCCGCCGGGTAATGGCGGAGGCAGGAATTCCCGGGATCCCCGGAACGCAGGTTCTCCCGGAGGGCGAGGAAGGACAACAGATCGCAACGGCTTTCGCCGAAAGACACCGCTTCCCGATAATGGTCAAGGCGGTTGCAGGGGGCGGAGGGCGCGGAATTCGAGTCGCTCAAAACATGGACGAGTTGGTAAGATTCATCGAAATGGGGCGTTCGGAAGCCCAAATGGCTTTCGGCAACGATGCAGTTTACCTGGAAAAAGGCCTTACCAACCCCCGGCACATCGAAGTTCAGATTCTTGCCGACGGCCGTGGCAACGTCATTCACCTGGGGACCAGAAACTGTTCGATACAGAGGCGGCACCAAAAGATGATCGAAATGGCCCCGGCTTTTCTGTCTGAAGATCTTTTAAACAAAATCTGCGATACTGCGGTCAGGGCTGCCCGCGCTTCCAATTATCTGAGCGCCGGGACAGTCGAATTTCTACTGGACCAGGACGACAACTATTATTTCCTAGAGGTCAACACCCGGATCCAGGTTGAGCACACGGTCACGGAGATGGTGACGGGAATTGATATCGTGCGGGAGCAGCTTCTGGTCGCTGCAGGCCGACCACTTTCCGTAGCGCAGAAAGACATATTCTTCAGGGGAGCCGCCATCGAGTTGAGGATAACGGCGGAGGACCCTAAGAACAACTTTATGCCTAACCCCGGGCTGATCGAGATATACCAATCACCGGGCGGGCACGGAGTGCGTATAGACGGAGCAGTCTATCAGGGTTACGAGATCCCCCGCTTCTACGATTCGATGCTATGCAAACTCACCGTTTACGGCCATACATGGATGGAAGCTGTCGACCGGCTGCGCAGATCTCTCGACAGCTTCCTTATCGCAGGAGTAAAGACCACGATACCTTATTACAAACAAATAGTGACGGACCCTGATTTTATCAGCCAGAATTTCGACACCTCGTATATAGAAAAGCATCCACAACTTTTGAACTATCAGGAGGAAGTCCCGCCGATGGGCAAACTGGCCATCCTGGTGGCCGAAATAAATGCCTGCGGTTTTAACCCCTACGCGGAAGGTTAAGGGGTTCCCATTTTGACATAACCTGGAGCTTCAATTAGAGCTGATTGGAGTTTAGTAGATGCCTGAGCGAGAGAGAGTTTCACCACATATGCCGGCCGGCGAAATCCTTGATTTCCTGCGCCACACTCCGGGGTTTTTTCTCACCAATAACGAGCGAGATGTTTCGCAGTCGGACTTCAAGTGCCGGATTATGCCGCAGACGACCCTCAAGGTAGCTCCCTATCGGGACGCGACCGGGTATTTCGGTTTTGAGATAGTCGGCGGGGCCACCGTTCATCTCGACCTGATGAAAAAGCAGATAAACCCCTTCGAGAAGCTGCGGCTGGTCCGCAAGGCCATGCCCAACACGCTTATCCAGGGCCTCTGCCGTGGCAGAAATTTATTCGGCTACAGACCCTATCCGGATAACGTGATCGAAATGACGGTGAGGCTTTTCTCCAAATATATCGACATCTGGAGGATGTACGATTTTTTGAACCACATCCCCAACCTTGTCGTCGCGGCAAACGCGGTGAAGGAGGCCGGCAAGCTCCTTATGCCCTGTCTTTGTTTCAGCACGGGGGTAGGGCATACGGATGATTTCTATGTTCAGAAGGCCGAAGAGGTTCTGTCTCTTCTTGGCGAAAATATCATCCTGTGCATCAAGAATCATTCCGGTCTTGGTTCGCCCGCGCGTATCGCGGAACTTGTGCGCGCCATCCGAAAAAGGTTTCCGGACCTTCTGCTCTCTTACCACGGCCACAATACGGACGGCAACGACCTCGCTCGCATGGTGGCGGCGGTCCAGGAAGGCGTGAAGGTGGTCGAGGTTTCCGATCACGGCTACGGCGGCATCTACAGCCAGGCCCCTGCGCTCAGCCTCATTCAGAATCTCCATGAGTACGGGTTCAAAACCCCGGGCCTGAACATCGCGTCTCTTCTGGATGCCTCCGATATCCTGCGGCGAGAGCGGCGACTCTATGAGAAATTCACGAGTTCGTTTCAAGGGTTCGACCCGACCGTCAAAAGGCACAAGCTCCCGGGCGGTGCCCTCATCCTTGCCCTGGAGCAGGCCGAGAAGGCGGGGCTGATCGAACGCTCCCACGAAGTTTTCAGTGAACTCATCGAAGTGCGCAAGGAACTGGGAAACATCTGGGTAGTGACTCCGGGCAGCCAGATCCTGTGGTCAACCGCTCTGAGCAACGTACTGAACGGCCGTTACGAAAAGCCCTCAGACGACCTTAAAAGGCTGCTCCTGAGACGCTACGGCCCGTTTCCTTTCTATGACCCGCGCGAGTGGATTTTCAAGAAGGTGCTCGAGAGCGGAAGAACCGATGGAAAGAGATGGGATCAAATCCTCGCCGACGAGGCCGGGTTAATGGTGCTTGCGGACGAGGACCTGAAGGCCAGGCGTCTTCAACTCGAATCGCAGCTTGAACGGCCCGCCACAGAAGAGGAGCTTTGCATGTACGTGCAATTTCCCAGGGATGCCCTCGATTTCATCAAGTTCGAAGAGCGCTTCGGGCAGACCTGGCTCCTTCCCCCGGATGTGTGGTTCCACGAGGGCGGGTTCCCCGACGGCGCCCGAATCGCGTTTGCCGATGAAACCGGCAAGACGCACAATATTGACCTCATATCGACACGGCGAACCGCAGACAGCGTCCAAACCTCTTTTCTGGTGGACTACCACTTTCAGACTTATACTACGCAGCTTTCAAAAAAGGGAGCCAGGCAGGAGGCGTGACGGACGCGGGCTGCCTGCCCCGAGATATCCACCCCGCTGCGCTAAGGCCACGATCTAATACAGAGTTTCGTTCAAGATTGAACTAACTAAAAGAGCGGGGGACTTTCCCCCGCGCCCCCGGGATTTCTGCCACACGCGCAAGCGCGTGAGGCAGAGCGCGGCACCTCGCGGGGCGTGGAGATCGGCGCAGCGTTCCTCGCTGGGCGCCACCTCCGGTGCGGCGCTGGGCAATTCGGTTTTGTTATTGAGATGGGGTAGTACGCGCCACCGCAGCGCCGCTCCTAAATGGCCCTGCAATGGCTAAGTTGGGGGTAACTCGCACTTTCTTTGTCACCCATCGGCACCATCTTTAACGCAAATTTGTATAAATCGTACTTACCTTGTGTGCTTCAAGACTCGATGACTCCTGCCGCCACTGTTCAAGTTTTCTCTTTACTTGCACCGGACTTGAAAGTATTTCCAGAACTTGCCCGTGAGGACGGCTTTTGAGGGATTGCTTAGCTGGCAGGGCCTTCATGAATCGATTAGCCTCGGCCACTGAATTTGACCGGGCAAAAGAGACCCGAGGGAGCAAATGGATAGCGAAATCGATCTTTTTATGAACAACCTGGCCGTCGAACGCGGACTGAGCGTCAACACCATTGCAGCGTATTCGAGCGATCTGAGGCATTTCCAAAATTATTTAAGAGAATCGGGCATTTCCCTTTGGCGAGAAGTTTCCCGCGGCAGCATAAGCGGCTATATTCTAGAGTTGGGGCCGTTATTTTCGGCGCGTTCGCGCGCGCGGAGGCTGGCAGTGTTACGGACATTTTTCAGGTTCTTGGAGAAAAGGGGCCTGATTGAGAGCAATCCTGCTTTATTGGTTCAATTTCCTAAACTGGGTCCGCAGTTGCCCAAGGCGCTTACTACCGCTCAAATCGAGTCTTTGCTTGCGCAACCCGATTTGGCCAAAACGCTTGGGCAGAGGGACAGGGCAATGTTCGAGCTGTTGTATGCCTGCGGCCTCAGGGTGAGCGAACTGGCCGAGCTGCAGTTGAGGCAGATAGTCCTCCAGCCAGGTTATCTGACTGTGCGGGGAAAAGGCGGAAAAGAGCGCCTTGTGCCGATGGGCGAGCTTGCCGCCGAGTGCCTCAAGACCTATATGGAGGATGGGCGTCTTAAATTATTGAAGAAGGGTTTTATCCCCGAGGTCTTTATCAACGCCCGGGGCGAGAGCATATCGAGGCAGGGCATCTGGAAGATAATTAAAAGCAGCGCTCGCAAAGCGGGCATCACCGTAAACATCACCCCGCACATGCTCAGGCATTCCTTTGCGACGCACCTTCTGGAAAACGGGGCCGATCTGCGCTCGCTCCAGGTAATGCTCGGACATGCGGATATCGCTACGACTCAGATATATACTCATGTCGCCAGAGAGCGGCTAAAAGAAATACACAGGAAATACCACCCGCGGCCGTGAATAGTGAATGGTGAATGGTGGATGGTGAATTAATGATGGAAGTCATAACCACCCATATTAACGCAGACTTCGACGCAATGGGATCGATGATTGCGGCGAGGAAGCTCTATCCCGGCGCACTGCTGGTCTTTCCCGGTTCGCAGGAACGGACGCTGCGCGAGTACTTCATAAGATCTACCGTCTACATTTACGGTTTCAAGCGGCTTCGAGACATCGATTTGGAAAAGGTTACACGGCTCATCCTTGTCGACACGAGGCAGTCTTCCCGAATAGGCAAGTTTGTAGATATCTTGAACAAACCGGGCCTTGAGGTGCATGTCTACGATCATCATCCGGACGCTGAGGATGATGTCAGGGCAAATCTGTCCGTTGTGAAGAACTTTGGTTCCACGGTGACTCTTTTCTCGAAGTTATTTCTGGAGCGGGGGATAGAGGTTTCAGCCGAGGAAGCGACCATTATGAGCCTGGGTGTGTTCGAGGACACCGGATCGTTCACCTTCAACAGCACGACGCCGGAAGATTTTGAAGCCGCTGCTTTTCTGCTCAGGTGCGGCGCCGATTTGAACGTGGTCTCGGACATCGTTACCCAGGAACTTACGGCCGAGCAGATCAGCCTGCTCAACGAACTGATTCTTTCGGCAAAAAATTATAATTTCCATGGGGTAGAGGTGTGTCTCACCACGATTTCGGTCGACAGATACGTTGGCGACTTTGCCGTGCTGGTTCATAAGCTGCGCGATATCGAGAACCTGGATGTAGTATTCGCCCTGGCCCGCATGGATGACCGCGTCTACCTCGTTGCCAGAAGCCGCGTCCCGGAGGTAAACGTCGGCGCGATCACTTCCCTGTTCGGAGGCGGGGGGCACGCGACAGCTGCTTCGGCCAGCATTAAGGACCTTACCCTGGTTCAGGCTGAAGCAAAGTTGCTCGAGATCCTTCGGGACCACATCCATCCCTATCCCACGGCCGAAACCCTCATGACAAGCCCGGCCGTCTATACTGAACCCGGCGTGGCAATCGGGGACGCAGAACTCACGATGGTGCGCTACAACATAAACGCCATGCCCGTGCTGGCGGACGGGCTGCTCACTGGGCTTATCACGCGCCAGGTGCTTGAAAAAGCGCTTTTCCACGGCCTCACGCAACAGACTGTGGCGGAGTTCATGAATACGGACGTCGCGTCTGTGGGGCCCAAGGCCAGCATCCTTGAAATCCAGACCCATCTGGTTGAACGGCATCAGCGCATCCTGCCGGTCGTCGAAAAGGGCAAAGTGCTGGGGGTGATCACTCGCCGCGACCTGCTCGATTTCATGCTGGACGAACATAACGACGAGATGAGGCTCTATGATGAGACTTCCCTCACACACTGGCCCAAGCGAAAAAACATCCAGTCCGTCCTCTCCGAGCAGCTTCCGAAAAACATCATTCAAATGCTCAGGGGATTCGGCGTGCTGGCCGAAAGCCTGGGGTTCCGGGCATATGCGGTGGGGGGCTTCGTGCGCGACCTGCTCCTGCGCCGCACCAATTTCGACATAGACATCGTTTTGGAGGGGGATGCCATTGAATTTGCCAGGGCTTTTGCCGAGCGGCACGGGATAAAGGTCAAGCTGCATAAAAAATTCAACACCGCCATGCTTGTTTTTCCAGACGGGCAGACCGTGGATGTAGCTTCGGCGAGGTTCGAGTATTATCAGCATCCGGCCGCCCTGCCAATTGTCGAGTTCAGCTCACTCAAGATGGACCTCTACCGGAGGGATTTTACGATAAACACTCTGGCCGTTGCGCTTAACCCGGACGATTTCGGCCAACTGATCGATTTTTTCAGCGGGCAGCGGGATATCAAAGAGAAAATAATCAGGGTCTTGCACAACCTGAGTCTTATTGAAGACCCCACAAGAATTCTGCGGGCTATTCGCTTTGAACAGCGGTTCGGTTTCAAGATTGGAAAGCAGACCGCGTCACTGATTCGAAACGCGGTGCAAATGGGCCTGATTCAAAAACTGGGGGGCCATCGTTTTCTTCACGAGATCAAGCTCATTCTCGAAGAAGAGGACCCGGTTCCGGCAATTCGCAGAATGGCTGAATTCGGCGCGATGCCTGCTTTGGCCGACGCAATTAACTTCGACAGGAAAATGGAGGAGCTTTTCGGCAGGCTCCGGGAGGTCATTTCCTGGTACCGGCTCAGTTTTCTGGACGAACCTCTGGAGCGTTGGTGGGTATATCTGCTGGGGCTTTTCTCAAACCTCGGCATGCAGGATGTGGACGGTGCGTGCGTCCGGCTTCTTTTAACGGCAAACCAGCGTGAGCGGCTGCTCTGGACGCTTGAAAACGTCGGCAAGCTCCTTAAATCCTTTTTCCCGGATGTGTCCAACCGAAAACCCAGTGAAGTTTACAGGGCGCTTCTACCGTTCAGGCCCGAAGAACTGCTTTTCCTGATGGGCAAAGCCGATAAGGAATTCATGCGAAAGGCGGTCAGCCATTATTTTCACCGGTACAGAAACACGCAGACCGAGCTTAAGGGAAAAGATCTGAAGGAGATGGGAATTCCCCCCGGCCCAATCTACCGGCAGTTGCTCGACGAGCTTCTGGATGCCAGGCTCAATAAGCAGGTCAGCAATCGTTCCGAGGAGTTTCGTTTTCTGGTGTCAAGCCGGCCGGAACTCTTCTCCGAGCAGGCTCTATCTGCTGATTGGAAGAACTTTTGCTGAACCAAAGCACTAATGTTCGCCTGGCGGCTTTTTGTAGATTTTTTTTAAGGTGGGTGAATTACCCTTATTTATAATCTATCCTGGAAGGATAAATACTGATATATCCGCGCACTGAGCGCCAACGAAAAGAGGGAGATCTCTGACTTCCATGCAAGACGTTACGAAAATCGTCCTTTCCATAGTGCCGCTGCTGTTTGCCATTATTCTCCACGAAGTTTCTCACGGCTGGGTTGCTGAGAAACTTGGGGACCCTACCGCCAGGATGATGGGGCGAATCACCCTTAATCCGATTTCCCATATCGACCCCATAGGCACGATTCTTGTTCCGGGAATTCTCCTGCTCACCGGTTCGCACTTTCTTTTCGGCTGGGCCAAACCCGTACCAGTCAATTTTGGAAATTTGCGGGGCGGCCGCAGGGACATGGCGCTGGTTGCTCTCTCCGGCCCCCTCAGCAATTTTTTGCTTGCGGTTCTGAGTGCAATTATTTTTCATCTGACATTTGGCGGCATTGCCGGCTCTGCGGGCATATTTGACAGGATAATCGTGCCGGTTCACATGATGGCGCAACTTTCAGTCCTGTTCAACCTTGTGCTCATGATATTAAATCTTCTTCCGATTGTTCCGCTCGATGGCGGCAGGATCGTTGTGGGACTGGCCCCCGAGCACATAGCAATTTCAATGGCGCGGATGGAAAGATACGGAATGCTCATAGTGCTGCTGTTGCTTGCTTCGGGAATGTTGAGTTATATAGTAAATCCGTTCATATACATATTCTGGCGAATCTTGATGTAAAAGCGCATAGAACCAGGGATTGAGGCACTCGACGGGATAGACATACATCCATGGATTAGTGTCCATCTGAAACCCGGATGAGACACTAGAAGTTTCCGAACGGATTAGAGTTTTTCCCCCTCACCTGCTCGCTCGTTCGCCGATTGCAGATTCATTCGATCAAAGGAGACGAGGCCTGTTATGGCGGAAAGGAAAAGAATATTAAGCGGCATGCGCCCAACCGGGCGCCTTCATCTGGGCAATCTTCACGGCGCCCTGGAAAACTGGGTTCAGCTCCAGACTCAGTACGATTGTTATTTTTTTGTCGCTGACTGGCACGCGCTTACCACCGATTACGCATCTCCGGAAGCAATCCGAGAAAACACATGGGATATGTTCCTTGACTGGTTGAGCGCCGGGCTTGACCCGAAACTCTGTACTATGTTCATCCAGTCGGACATAAAGGAGCATGCGGAACTCTATCTTCTGCTGGGGATGATAACGCCGCTGCCCTGGCTCGAGCGCAATCCCACCTATAAGGAACAACAGCAGCAACTCGATCAGAAGGACCTGGGAACCTATGGCTTTCTTGGCTATCCGGTGCTTCAGGCTGCCGACATTATCATATACCGCGCAAACGGAGTTCCCGTCGGCAAAGACCAGCTCCCTCACATCGAGCTGACAAGGGAAATCGCCCGCAGGTTCAATTTCATGTACAAGACCGAGATATTTCCCGTTCCCGATGGGTTGCTGACCGATGCGCCGGTGCTCCCGGGCCTCGACGGAAGGAAGATGAGCAAGAGCTACGGAAATTGCATATTCATCACGGACTCCGAAAAGGATATATCCGAAAAGATATCGAAAATGATGACCGATCCCCAGAGGATAAGGCGCAATGACCCGGGCGACCCGGAGATTTCCCCTGTTTTCGCATATCACAAGCTCTATTCTTCGCCTGCCGAAATTGAGCAGATTGCCGAGGGATGCCGCACGGCCGGCATCGGCTGCGTTGAGTGCAAGAGGATTCTCATTCGCAATGTCATCTCAAGGCTTGCGCCGATACGCGAAAAGCGGCTTAAGCTGGAAGGCGAGATAGACAAGGTAAAAGAAATCATAGCTGATGGCGCCTCCAGGGCCAGGCGTGAGTCGATTATCACTATGGAAATAGTCCGCCGGGCGATAGGGATCTAGACGTAAGGCGGAGAAAGAAAGGGGTCACGCGGAGACGCGGAGAGCGCGGAGAACAAAAGGACGTAAGGATGAGATGGCGGTGGCAGGAAGCGAAGAACTATTCCCGCTTCTCGCTTCAAGCTCCCCGCTTCCCGGTGTAATGCGACTTCAAAAATTTCTCGCACAGGCTGGAGTCGCCTCAAGGCGCGCCTCCGAAGAACTGATCAGGCAAGGCCGAGTGGAAGTAAACGGCCAGAAGGCCGAACTCGGCCTCAGCGTCGATCCTCTTAAAGATCGCATCCGCCTGGACGGTAATCCAGTTAGTCTGCAGACACAGAGGGTTCTTTTGGCCTTCTATAAGCCCCGCGGCTGCGTAACCACCGCATCCGATCCACAGGGCCGCAGGACTGTCCTGGATTTTCTGCCCGATTCCGGAGCGCGGATTTTTCCCGTGGGCAGGCTCGACTACGACGCAGAAGGGCTTCTTCTACTCACAAATGATGGAGAGCTTGCCAATCGCCTCCTTCATCCTCGCTATGGAATATCTAAAGTATATGATGTAAAAATAAAGGGACATCCTGACAAAAAAACGATAGAACAACTCCGGTCCGGTGTCCGGATCGAAGAGGGCGTGACGGCCCCGGCCGAAGTTGAAATCATTCGGGAACTGCCGAATGCCGCCTGGTTGAGGATCACTCTGCACCAGGGTTGGAACCGCCAGATCAAACGCATGGGCCTGGCGGTCGGACACCCGGTCTTGAAGATCAGGCGCATTGCTTACGGGCCGGTGGGCCTTGGCAGGTTAAGTCCGGGCGGGTATCGGCTGCTAAGACCTGACGAAATTCGGAAAATCTACGAGGAAGCCAGTCTCTACAGGGAGTGACGCCGGAGATGAATTCAAAGCGCGGTTATCCTTATGGATCTCCCGGTTCCTTCTATCGCGGTGGAGGTGGAAAAGAAAAAAAACAACGATCGTCGCCCCGTCTCCTGATCATCGTCATTTTTGCTCTTATCTTCGTATTAAGCGCGGCTTTCGCTTTTTTCATGACCAGGAACAGCGGCGTTTCCTCACTCACCTTCTTTCCAACTAAACTCATCGCTCTTCATTTTCAGCACAACGGCCAGGAACTGCTCCTGCTTCCCGACTCCCAGCTTATTGTCAATCCAAGGGATTCTCTCCAGCTCGTGACTATCAGAACCGACGGCTGGCTCTCATGGGGAACCCGGGTGGTCTCTTCAGATGTGGATGTGAAACCGATCTGCAAAAAACCTGGCGTGAATATAAGAGATCTCTTCCCCCAGGAATCGTTCGAAACTCCAAAACTTGTCGAGTTAAGGGTATTGCTCTGGAACCGGCCGATCGGCAAAGTCTCGCTCCTTGTCCAACTCGATTACAAAGATTGGCTCCACAGAGCGAACACCAGCGCCGATATTGATAAAAGAATCGCCTACCTGGAAAAGGCGCTCCACGACAACGGTTCCAACATATTGCTTAAGACACAACTTGCAGGGCTTTATTTTGACATCAAGCGCTATCACGACGCGGCTCGCCTCTACCAGGAAATAGACAAATCGGGAAAATCCAGGAATATTTCCGAAAAGCTTCTTCTCGTCTATGAGATAACGAATAAAACCGACGAGGCGCTCCAGGTCTACCTCGACCTCCTGAAGTTGACCGAAGAGCAGCAGACCTTCAGTGAATTCCTCGCTTATTTGAAGAAAAAAAAGACGAGCGATCAGGCTGAAAAATTCCTCGAAAAATATGAGCACGAAATCCCCCATTCCTTCCGTTCCCAGGTCCTGGTCGAAATCGCCCAACTGGCCGGCGAAGGCAAGGACTGGCAAAAGGCGGCTTCAGCATGGGAGAGGGCCGAGAAGGCGGGGGTGATGGACTCCAATGTCCAGTATAACCTGGCGGTCACACTGCTACGGGAAGGCAAAACGGATGAGGCTGTCGCAGAATTTGAGAAATACCTGCGCAAGAATTCAAATGATGCGAAGACTTGGGCCCTGCTTGCCGATCTCTACGAAAAGAAAGGAAATCACGCTCAGGCCAAAGCCGTTTACGAATCAATGGTCCAGAAAAACCCTGGCAACAAGGAAGCGCTTATCGGCCTTATCCCCATCCTGGAGAAAATCAACGATAAGACCGGACAGATCGCGAACTACGAAAAACTACTCCAGATCGAACCCAATAACCGCAAATATCTGTTCAATGTGGCAATGCTCTACATAGACCAGAAAAGGTATGACAGGGCCCAGGCGCACTTGCAGACAATTGCCTCCATGGACCCCCGCGATGTTGAATCCAGGAAACAGTTACTCGTTATCTATCAAAAGCTCAGAAACGATAAAGGCGAGATACAGGTCCGCCAGGAACTTGCAAAGCTGGAGCCGCAAAATCCCGCCAATATGGACTCGTTGTACAAATATTTTGAAGACAGGAAGGACTACAAAGGCATGCAGGCCTACTTCCGCGGGGCAGCCGAGCAGAACCCGGATTCCAGCAGCGTGCACAAATATCTTTTGCAGGCGGCCACCAAACTTGGAGACAAGCAGGCGGCCCTGCATGAACTCGAGCACTTGATCCGGCTCCAGCCAAAGGAGAAAAAATACTACAGGCTCGCAGCATACCTCTACGAGGAGACTGGAAATTACGCCGAGGCCTCCAAGAAACTCGAAGCCATACTCAAAATGGATTTCAAGGATCAAAAGGCAAGAGAAGATTATGAACGAGTAAAGATCGAGCAACTGCACAAGACTGCGTCGCCCGGCAAGCAGAAGCAGTCGTGAAACAGTGGACAGTGGTCAGTGGTCAGTGGTCAGTGGTCAGTGGTCAGTGGTCAGTGGTCAGTGGTCAGTAGTGCAGTGCTGAGAGTTTTTTCTGACGCCTGTTCACTGCCTTGTTTGGCATTGAGTATTGCGTTTGGCAAAGGTATCAGATATAACGGCAGTGAAAAGTAATCCCGCAGTGCTTTTGCGGGGACTACGGGCGGGTAACTCAGCGGTGAGAGTGCCATCCTCACACGGTGGAAGTCGGAGGTTCAAATCCTCTCCCGCCTATACTAAAATCAATAGCTTAGCGCTTTTTGGGGAGGTGCAGAATCGGTGCAGCCTCCCTGCTCTCTTTTCGGGTCAATTGGCATCCGGCTCGCATCTCATCGAAGTTCTTTTCCAGGTGGAGATCAAGGACCTTGTTGGTGGAGTAGTCCGAGAGCACCTTTACGTCCAAGCCAAAGTCAAGGCAGTGGATAAAGAAGGATATAACCACAACTGATATTGTCTCGCAAATTAATCAAAAAGGAGAACGAGTTTGTTGAACCCAAACCCTGAATATATTCGTGAATTAATTGAAGTCGCCAACGCAAGCCCTTTTTTCGATCACATGTCTATACGGCTTTCCGAGGTCGCGTTGGACAAAGCTGTGCTCGAACTTAAGACCGATCGTTGCCATCTCCAGCCTTTCGGTAATGTTCACGGAGGCGTGCTGGCCACTCTGATCGATGCAGGGACATTCTGGGCAGGTTTCATGAGAATTCCCGAAGAAAACGGCTTGGTGAACATCGATCTGAAATTGAATTACCTGAAAGCGATCGAAGACGGCTCGTTATTGATCGTAGAAGGCCGCTCCATCCATTCAGGCAATCTAATCAGTTATGCCGAAGCAACCGTATATGATGAATCTCGGCAGGCGATCGCCCACGGCACCTCGACCTTGATTACGTTGCGCGGAAAAGGGCTGAAATTGAATTCGCCCAAGTTTCTGGAGTCATAACCGGGCAGGAGGAGTAGTCAAGGCCATGAACGGATGCAATGACAAGCTTGAAGAGGAGTTTCATAAAAACTCAGCAATGGTATGCCAAAAAACTCATCGAAATCGCATCAGAAATCTTCCAGACACAAGTTTCCTTAACACCCATGTCAGCAGGCTGAGATCGCCTCTTCTGTCCGGCAGGTATTCGGCACGCTCCACGAATTAGAAAAAGCTGAAACGGCAGGAATCGACATTGAATCTACTCAGCCGGCCGCGGAGGAAGTGGCCGCAACGAAGCTTAGCCCAGCAAACTCCATCCAAAACGACAAAGTAGTCTGCCTCGAATGCGGGGCAGAGATGAGACAGCTCAGGTCAAAGCATTTCGTTTCCCACGACATGAGCCAGAAAGAGTACAGAAAGAAATACGGGTTTTCGATGCGAACGCCCTTGGCTGCAAAGTCGTTGACCAAAGTGAGGAGCAAAGAGGCTAAGAAGAGGGGACTGCCTGAGAAGCTCATGCAATATATGGAAGCGAGAAGGCAAGCAAAGGTGAAGGCGTCCAAACCAGAGATAACAGAGAAAGTGACGGCCAGCAAACCGAAACGAACCAGGATTCGGAAGAAGGCGGCAATTTGATTTGCTGTAGTCGGAGAAAGTCCCCTCAGCAGACCCGTCGGCACCCTCACTGTCTGAAGGCGCTTCAGACTTCGCTTCGCGCCGGAGGGCCACAACCCGAATTTATAATGAGCGTAACCACCAAAAGCAAAGGCCGGTGTTAATCACTACTCACCCGGGGTAACTCTGTTTGAAGGTCCCGAATCCAGCCCGGTCCCGACGGAATTGGTGGCGGTAACCGTAAATGTGTAGGCTTTTCCGTTAGTTAACCCTTTTACGGTTACAGGGCTTTTGGCGCTTTTGGCCTCGATGCGCCCGGGATGCGCTGTCACCGTATAGACGGTTACGGCGTTTCCGCCGTCTGATTTCGGCGGCTCGAAGCTAACGGTTGCCATCCCGGTGCCGGCGGTTGCCGTTACATTTAACGGCGGAGTGGGCATGAGAAGGTCCACGGGGGGGCTGACGCTCACCCCGGCCCCCACTCCCACGCCGCCGCCGACGCCCCCGCCGACGCCGACGCCGCCGCCAACCGCAAAGGACTGGGAAGTCATAAGGAAGATGGCCAAAACTGCGACTGTCATAGCTTTCCCGATCATGAAATTACCTCCTGCTCACTATCTTTTATCGTGGATTTACCATATATCAAATTAATCGCGATTCACAATCCATCTGCCCGCAGGGTGACGCATTAGCAGGTCCAGATGACCATTTTGGTCTTAATCCCTAGATGCGCGGGCGATTGTTTTTGTCTACAAAATGATGAATTTATTTAAGCTCTTCCAACGCAATGTTCCCAAATGGATGTCGGAGCAAGAAAGAAAAAATTCCAAAAGATTCAGTACAGGTTACTCAGCCTTTTCGGTGGCCGATTTTACTCATCAGGAGTCCCTTCACCGTTTTAGGCAACATTGACTGCCATCTCTTCTATGCATAAGTTGCAGTCGAGCCCCGGGAGATCCAAGTAGGAAGCCCTGTGAATATGATCGGCAGAAACCACTCAACGGAAGAAAGAAGAGTGAAATCTTCGATGGGAAGTTGAGGCCTGAACCAAGCGTGGTTCAGGTGAGCAACTGAAATGCTCACTTGGGGTTCAATCTTTTCTGGAGCTACCTTCCGATTTCTTAACTGCCGCTGAGCGCGCCGGCAGCCCAGAGCGGATTCCCCGTTGACGCCGAGCTTCGGTTCATCGAGCTTGCAGGCAATCTGATTTCGCAAAAACCTGAGGATTTCCTGACTTGCGATCTCAAGATGAGCCCGATACACGACCTCAAGCAGGCAAGCCTATCATCAAATGATGCCGTGGATCAGTCAGGCGAAGGTCAATTCAAAATTTCCAGGATAAAATTTTCACTCTATGTCTGGAGGCCGCGTAATGAAAGAAAAAGAGAAATGCAAAGGTTTAAGTCGCCGCGATTTCATCAAGACCATTGGGATTGCGGGAATAGCTTCTTCAGGATTGAACATGGGCAAAGCTGACGGCGCTCCTGAACAGGCTGATGCAGGAAAGCACGCCCTCCCAAAACGCAAGCTCGGCAAAACGGGCGTCGAAGTGTCAGTTCTCACGCTTGGAGGGGGGTTCGATACGATCAACAATCAATTGTTGCTGAGGCAGTCCCTCAATTGGGGCGTGACTTTCTGGGACACTTCCGAGGCCTATGGAAATGGTTTGAGCGAGGAGGGCTTTGGCCGCTTTTTCGCTCGAAACTCCGATGCCAGGAAAGATGTATTCCTGGCCACAAAGGTGCACTCCGGCGAGCCCGAGGCCATGACGGCGGCGCTGGACAAATGCCTGAAGAGGCTCGCCACGGATTACGTCGATTTGTTGCACGTGCATGGAATAAAAGACTTCAGCGAGATAGCAGAGCCGAAACCAGTGAAACAATGGGTTTCCGGATTGAAGCGGGCGGGCAAGATCAAACTTTGCGGGTTCAGCACTCATGAGAACATGGAAAGCTGTCTGCTGGGCGCAGCCAAAGCAGACTGGATCGACGCAGTTATGTTCGCTTACAGCTTCCGGCTCATGAACGGCGTGAAGATGAAGGAAGCGATCGCTGCATGCGCGGATAAGGGGATCGGGCTCGTCGCCATGAAAACGCAGGGAGGCCGACAGGTACAGACGGAGAGCGAAGCCGAAATGCAGATGGTCGAACGATTTATCAAACGCGGCTTTACCGATAAGCAGGCCAAGATCAAGGTCGTACTGGAAAATCCAAACATTGCGAGCATCTGCTCCCAGATGCCGAGCCTGACGATTCTTTCGGCCAATGTGGCAGCGGCGCGTGACCAGACGCGTCTTACTCGGAGCGATTTCGAACTGCTGGAAAGATTTGCGGCTGAAACTCACCAAAGCTACTGCGCAGGATGTGGCCGGATCTGCCATGAGGCGGTCGGAGGCGCGGTACCGATCAGCGATGTTATGAGATGCCTTATGTATTACCGCGATTACGGCGAACGCGACCTGGCGCGTGAGGTTTACGCCGGTTTACCGGACGGGGCCAGGGCCAAGCTCACGCAAGTCGATTATTCCCTTGCAGAGAAGGCGTGCCCACAGAGACTTGCAATATCGAAACTCATGCGGGAGGCTTCAGAAATATTGGTCTAAGGCTTGGGACACCAAACACGACGCTTCCAGACGTCGGACCGGAGGAGGAGCAGACGCATGCCGACACAAATTATCAAAATAGCGGACAAGCTCAATCGAATTAACGAGACGTCCACGCCGAAAATCATCGCACGAATCAATGACTATCTGGTCAAGCTGGTGAAATTCACCGGTGACTTCATTTGGCATGTCCACCATGATTCCGACGAATTGTTCTATATTCTGTCAGGTGATCTTGAAGTGCACTTCAGAACGGGTGTCAAGAAAATGCGGCCCGGAGATATGATCGTGATTCCGAAAGGCGTTGAACATAAACCCTGCGCTCCGGGAGAGTGTCAGATGATGGTTATTGAACCGGAGGGTGTCCTGAATACCGGGAACATAGAGAATGAGCGGACTTTGAAAAAACTGGACTGGATTTAAGCCATCGAGGCGAAATAGAGACCGACATAAAGGGATTTCTCAAATTAAGGGGACTCGAATTCCGGTATCGGTAATCCTGGAACGTATTGCAGACGGGCAATCCCGGGATGCTCTGCTGGAAAGGCTATCCGGAGCCAACGAGGGAAGATAGTCAGGCAGCCCTTTTCTATGCCGGATCGTATCTTCACCATTCGGAGATAAGAGCGGTTGGCGCCTGAGTCCGCACAGGCTGTACCTCGATCAGATGTTTGGAGTCGATGTAGCCGAGGCTTTTTGCGGGCCGCCGGGCACGATGCGATGCGGGCATCAGAAGCCGGGCAGCCTCGAGCAGATGACGCTCAGATTCTCCTGCACGCTATCGGTTAAAACCACATCCTCTCCACCTGTGCATCCGACCGCTCATGATATTCAACGAGTAATCTTGCCACCTCCGGCCAGACCTCCCGCAGCGCCACTGACCCCATGAACAACCCTATATGCCCCGAATCCACCTGGAAACGATGCTGGAACCGCTCTGCAGTCGAGACGCAACCCGCGAGCGCGAATACCTGTTCGGGAAGGGTGATGTCGTCTGTCGTCCCGGCAACCATGATCACCGGGCATACTATTTCAGACAGATTGACCTGGCGGCCTAAGATTGTCAGCTTATTCTTACAGAGGTCATTTTTGTAAAATAGGCCCTCTACGATTTCTAAGAACCATCGCCCCGGAAGGTCCTGAACGTGCTCATACCAGTTGGAGAAAATATGGTTACGCGTAACGAATCCGAAGTCACCGTACCCCGAGAATAGTTTAAGATAATCGCCCCAGAACCTCTCATACGGATTCATCAGCTTAAATGCCAGGAGCTGCATTTGCCCTGGATAAGTCCCGCCATTCGCATCCACGAGCGTCCTGAAAAATGAAAGAGGTGTGAACTGCAACGCCCTCTGAATCTTCCCGCCCCCGACATGTGCATCTATCGGGGCGCCTGCGACTGTCAGGGTCTTTATATCAGACGGGAATAATGAAGCGTAAATCGCTGCCTGCCAGCCCCCCTGACAGAGGCCGATCAAGTTTACGGGTCTGCCAACGGTTGAAATGCACTGGCCGGTCATGGAAATAAGGTCATCCAGGGATTCATTTGCAAGCTCGCGAGTGGCCGGCTTCCAATCAATCGCATAGAGCGATTTAATACCATTGTCCAGGAGCGTGCCAATAAGCGAGTTTTCTCTGGAGAGATCGCAAACGGCCGAACTATGGCCTGCTTGCGGAGGTAAAATAAGAGTCGGGATGCTATAGGGATTAGATGCAAACTCCAGGAGCCGGTAAGCTGGTGATTCACCAATCACGCGATGAGAGGTTGCGAACTCAGGGGTGGTTGGGACCCTGCAGGATTCTGCAAGCATCCCAAAATACCGGTGGGCAAAGTCTTTTAAATGGATAACTGTATCATACATGATGGATACCCCCCTCACTGTATTAAATCGGATTAAATCCTCACCTCCTTTAACGTTTTTTTGCCATGTGCTGTTAGTTGCCGTGATGGACAATAATCTTTCGGTCATCAATATCGAAGGCGGTCTTCCCCATCACTGTGCCCCTGCCCGTTTGAAACACCTGAGAGGGAGCCTGATGTGAAAAGCGTAAGTTTGCCCCCTCTTCTTTCTCTTTTTCGATAGACACAGGCGCTGGTCCGTTGTACAATCTATATAGGTATCGGTTTGTTGTAGCTTCGTTACCATGCTCCACGCCCTGCACTGGCACCCTTTCCGCCGTAGCCGCTAATTCGAGGAACCAAGTATGAGAAGGTTCAAATTACCGCTCATAATGGCTTTACCTGTCGGATTAGTCTCAATCGCTTATGCCTGGGAAACCAATTTACCCGACGAAGCCGCTAAGTTCATCGGCCGGCAAAGGACCGAATACGGCAAGGTTGCCAGTGCTCATTTTGCGGCCAAAAGCAAGGGACAGCCCACCTCTTTGAACCTCGACAAACCTTATCCGGCTCGGATTTTCACGTTGATCGTCAGGGGGGCGGACCGGGGTAAGTTCTACAAGCCACCCGAAACGCGCTGCTTCGGGGAAAAGATTTGCGTAACGTGGGTGACAGCCAACTTAACTTAGGAAGCGGAGATGGCTATGAGAAGCAACCTGTTGCTGTACCCGGCTCTCATCGCTCTGGCGCTCAGCCTGCTCTTGGCGCCGGCCCTGCCCGTTGCGGCAGGGAACGCTGACAGCCCCACCTGCGATCCTCGTTTTATGACCGTTGACCCATCCGGGTTAAACGTATCAAAAGTACCAGGAATCAACGATTGGCGCCAAATCGCAGGTGAGCCCACGCATGATTCAATCTGGTTTCGCGGCTTCTATCTGGATCGAGTGGACGAGTACGTGAAGTTCGACCGTTCCGGAGTGAGTTCCACCCGTGACTTCGGCTCGAACGATAAGAAAAATATTGCCGGGGCGACTGTTGATTCAACGAATAGTGCAGGGCATACGTATTCCCTGAGTGCCCCTGGCGGGGGATTAACGACGTTCGTTCCACCCGGGAGCATCGACACCGGTGGCCTCAGTATCAACGACTTCGGTGGAATCGTCGGCACCTGTTTTAAACTGGGCAGCAGCCTTCTCAACGAAAATCTCGACCACCAATATGACCCTGCCGGCGGCATTCCCGGGGGGGCTGTAGTTACGGGGCCTGAGAACATAAACAAACTTGACAGTAGAGGGGGCCGGCATACGGTATTGTTTCGTTGCTTTGAGTGGTGAGCAACTTGGCTGCTGGCTCTGTTTTCGGGTCTCCGGGGCAGGCCCTCCCGGAGCGTGAGGTTTGATGGCGCCTGGAACTTTCCCTGAGCCCGTCGAAAAATGTGTGTTTGTACATGCTTGTAACCGAAAATTGTCAAACAGACAAAAACTGTATCTTCATCATTTTGTCTTTTGAAATTCTTTTAAACATCTCCACTGCATAGCTTGCCCATTACCATCCCTATTAAAAAATCTATTAAAGTCATACAAAAAAATCCTAACGTTTGAATTAGACTGAGTTCCCTCTCTGCCCTCCTTCATAAGTATCGATTTTTATTCCTCAAAGTACTTAAGACCAATCCATCGGGCTCAGGACCTGTGAATGGTATACATTTTGCTGTTCCCCTGCCTGCCTTGAAGAGCAGAAAAAAAAGATGAATAAAAGAGAACTTTTGTAAACTAAGTTGGCAAGGCTTTCGTCAATAGCAGCAAATAACACAAAGAGGTGAACAGCAAAAATGATTGCGAAATCTGCGACAAAATGCTGGAGGTCGAACCCCATAGGAAGAGTGCGGAAAAATCTGCCTCTTTGCAGGATATTGGAGCGGTAAAGAATTTACACAATCTGTTTGACTCTGCAAACCCTTTTTGAATGCAGGTAAATGGTTTATGTATTTTGTATCGATTGAAGGCCATCAAAATTCAGTAATAGGCCAATTAATCTTGGACAAATAATTGTGTTGTCAAACTTCGCCTCAATACGAAAAACGAAAGGAGGTGAAAGATCGCGCGCCTGATTGATTTGCGGCGCCATGGAAGTAATAGGCCAAACCACATGACTCTTTCAACTTGAGGAGTGACACAAATGACGAAAATGTTTATCGGCAGTGCGATGGTTGTTTTGATTATTTTGACGGCCGGTTTTGCCTCGGAATTCGAAACAACTGAAAACGACGGCTTCATCTACTTGTACGCGCCGGGCCAAACGACCGCCGCGGAAGCAACTCTATATGACACCACTACCGCTGCCGCATCGTCATTTCAAGTCACACTTGTCGATGCTCTCGCGAATCAGTTAACGGGCACTAAATATACCGGACAGGAACTGTTTAGCGGCACTATCACATTGCCGGTCGGCGCAGGCACTCCGGCGGCTGGGGTCGTTTTCAATATCTCGGCCATAATAGATAGATCAGTCAACACCCACTGGGCGTATAAAGGAACAGACGCAGCAACGGGAACGATCCAGGTGAGCGGGGACTTATATTTTTTGGGTAAAGAAAAGGATTATACTGTAACGCCCAACATCAAGAAAAATGCATACGATGTCTATGGCTTCGTCGGTGGAAACAGTAATTTTAACGGCGCCTTCCGCGGCGTGTTTTACGTCGAATAGTGGCGTTATAAACCTCTGACCGAATTCCTCTCCCCTGTCCCGGGGGAGGGGAATGCGGCCCGCAGAGCTTTTCCATGTGGTGACTCAACCTGCCGCACATTCATCGAAGATTTGGACTCCATCCCGGCCCGCAGTTACAAAGAAGAATCCCACGAAAGCAAGTGAAAAGAAGACGGCCAAGTGTTATAGATCTGTTTTAATTCGTCGAAATTAAATCAGGAAACGCTGATTGATTTCCGGCTCAACAGTCAATCCGGCAAAAGGTTTAGACGTGATCGATCTTCATTGCCATATACTTCCGGGCCTGGACGATGGGGCAGATGGCTGGGGGGCGAGTCTTGAGATGGCACAAATTGCCGCCATGGACGGTATCTCGGGGATCGTATGCACTCCTCATTCCTCGCCGGTCTTTCGAGGAAACCACCGCAACGTCGTCCTGAGAGCCGTTGAAGAATTTCGAACGAGGCTCCTGCAAGCACAAATCCGGCTTGAACTCCATCCGGGCTGCGAGTTGGCCATCGACCCAAATCTGCCGCAAAAAATCGAATCAGGAGAATTGCTGACCATCAATGACAACCGGAAGATAGCCATGATTGAGATGCCGGTTGAGATAATTCCGCCCAACCTGGACAGGTTCTTCTGGATGATGCGGGTTAGAGGCATCAACACCGTTCTGGCGCACCCCGAGAGAAATTACCCGCTCATGAAAAATCCGTCCGTGCTGTTGGAATGGATTCAGGCAGGAGTCCTGGTGCAGATCACCGGCGCCAGCCTCAGGGGGCATTATGGGCAAGAGATTCAGGATTTTTCCATGAAACTGCTCCGGCATCGAATGGTTCATCTGGTAGCCTCCGACTCTCACGGTCCCGCCATGAGAAGGCCGGTGCTCTCGAAGGCGAGAGCCATCACCGAATCCATTGTCGGCCCCGAAGAGGCGCACAGGATCTTTTATGAATATCCGGTCCAGGTACTGCAAGGAGAGGTTCCGGACGTATTACCGGCTATCCCTCTCAAAAAGAAAACACCTTTTATCAGGCGCATTTTTCCATTCCGGTGAAACAGCCGACGAGCATCCCTGGGCGTCTGGTCATTAAATTTACCGCCTTTAGGCGGAAGCGTACTTCGCGTGGCGCGGAAAGCATCCCGCCGCCATTCTCGACGCTTTCCCCGATCTGTCAATGACCGGAGACGGGGCCGTCAGCGGGATGCCTTGATAGCTTCGACGACAGTTTTTGCGTCATCCGACGTTAAACCGTGGTGCACGGGTATCGCCAGGATCATTTCAGTTATTTTTTCCGTAACCGGAAGCTTCAGTGGACCGTAGAGTTTTTCGAAGACAGGCTGTTGATGTAAGCCCCGTGGATAGTGCACCCCGCTGGCGATTCCTTTTTCTTTGAGTCTTTCGGCCAGAGAGTCACGGTTGCAGCCAAATTCATCCGGATCAACCAAAAGGCAGTACTGATGCCAGGCATGTACCCCTCCATGGATGACTTTCTGAGGTCGAATACCGCGAACCCCTGCCAGGCCTGCGGTCAGTATCTCGGCGTTCAGTCTCCTTTTGACCAGCATCTCATCGAGTCTGCCAAGCTGCTTGCGCCCAATGGCCGCTTCCACGTCGGTCATCCGGTAGTTGAATCCCAGGGCAGTATGATAGTACTTGCCGGTTTCACCATGGCTGCGCATGGATCGCATTTTCTGGTAATATTCTTCGTTATTTGTGCACACCATTCCCCCTTCGCCGACAAACATGTTCTTGGAAGGATAGAAGGAGTAGGCGACAAAATCGTCGAATGAACCAATATCCCGTTGCTTCCATGCCGCACCATGCGCCTGGGCGGCATCCCACACGACAACCAGATTGTGACGCGCCGCAAAATCACTGACGGCAGTTATATTGAGTGGATTCCCAAAGAGGTGGACCGGCGAAATAGCGCGGGTAAGAGCGGTAATGCGCCTTTCGGCATCCTCAAGATCGATCAGGAGCGTGTCGGGGTCGACCTCACAGAACACCGGCGCCCCTCCGCTCATTGCTACCATCGAACCGGTCGCCATAAAGGTAAAGGAAGGTACAAGCACTTCGTCGCCCGGTCTCAGAAATGCCATATACACTAAATGAAGGCAAGCCGTACCGCTCGCGCAAGTCAAAGCATAACGTGCCCCCACCTTGAGCGCAAATTCGCGTTCGAAAGCCTCGCACTGATCGCCGTGGCGAAGATTTCCGGACCGCAGCACCTCGACGGCGGCCTCTATTTCTTCCTCGGTCAATCTAACCTCGGAAATTTTTATACCTCCCACTTGTTTAACTCCTCTCAATATACCCGTATTTCCGGCAGACGAATCGGTGGGAAAGGCTCATCCGACCGAAGCACTTGCGGCTCATTTTTCCGATGGCCCAGGTTTGTACAATATTAATCGAGTAACTTACCATAAAACAATTGTCAGAAATCACGAAAATATACGCGCAAAAAGTATGTAATTTAATCAATCACTTAAGTTTTTTGAACTGTTTTGTGCAACCAAGCATGAAATAAGTAGTAATGTATTGCACATGATTTATCTTGCGAGGTTCAAATCCCGGGAGATATTAAAGTATTAGGGGAATGAGATGCGATTTCGAAAACCCGGCAAAATCGATAGCAACTTATGGTACCTGGGCGCTGAGCAATCAGGGACGTATTTACTCCGAGGGCATCACGGCACGGCGTTGATCAACGGGGGAATGAGCTACATTCTTCCGGGTGTTCTGAGCCAGATGCGTGAATTCGGGATTGACCCCGGAGAAATCACCAAATTTTTGATCCTCCATTCACATTTCGACCACGTTGGAATGGTCCCCTATTTCAAGAGGAATTACCCGGCAATTGAAGTACTTGCGTCGGAAGCGGCCGTCAGGACATTCGAGAAGCCAAAGGCGATCGAATTCATAAACAGCTACAACCAGTTGAGCGCAGGGGAGAAGAATGAATCTCTCAGAGGTTTTGATCTCGAGTGGCGGGACGATATAGAACCACTCTCCGTCCATGAGGGCGATGTCATTGACCTGGGCCGGGTGGCGCTAAAAATCTATGAGACTCCGGGGCACTCCAACTGTTCGATTTCGGCTTACGAACCCGATGCAGGCGTCCTTTTCGCGTCCGATGCAGTCGGCATACCTTTTTCGGACAAATTATTCCCCTCCATGAACACAAACATCGACCAGTTTCTGAACAGCCTCGAAAAGCTGAGGCCTCTTAGAGTCAATGTGTTTTGCGCCGATCACTGCGGCTATATAACCGGAGACGAAGCTCAGACTATCGTCTCTGAAACCGTCAAAGAAGCTTTGAAATTGAAAGCTCACCTGTACCAAACCTTCAGGCGTAACGCCTTCGATATCGACTCGGCCGCTTGGGAGATCACCCGTTCCCTTTACCGGGAAATGCCCGGCTACTTTATTGCCCCGGAAATTCTCGCAGGTGTTTTCAAACAGATATTCAAGTATATCGCTAAGACTTCGGAAGCGCAGAGATAAACTGATGCGGCCGGCCCAACTCCAAGTTTGGGTCCCACGTTCAGCAGCGTATGAGTTCAACACTCCCAAGGCGAGTTCCTGCACAAAACCCGATCGTCTCGCATTCGAGCTGCTCGCAAAGTGTCCCGATGCTCGTTGGACTAAAATCCGAATTCAGCCAACAGGGAATCGACCTCATCTTGAGAGTGGACCGCGTTTTCCACAGCGGCGTGCGCCGGACCATAGAGTTCTGCGCTATCCTTTTGCTTGGAAGTCTCCGTCTTTACCCCGAACGTGCGGATCAGGTTGACAAGTTTTAATTCCATATCCTTGAGCAGCTTGGTTATCTTGTTAATGATCTGACTGCTCAAATCATGGTAGTCCTGCGCGATAAGGATTTTATCCAGGTCTGCGCGATTTTCGCTGATCATCGTTTCCATGGCGTCCAGAACTTGAGCGCCCTGATCGAGCTTTTTACCGGCCGCATCGCCTATCGCGTGCAGTCCTCCGAGGAGCTCGCGCAACCCCGAGATCTTTTCCGTTTCACTCGAAAGTCGTGCCTGCATGGTTTCCACGTGATCCAGGGTAGTTACGGCCGCCTTTTCCGTCATCTCCAGTATGTGTTCGAGACGATTCCCGGAGTCGGGTATCTTGTCCTCGACCATCTCATGCAGGGACGGATCAAGAGTATTGATAAAACCGCGTATTGAATCGTGCAGCCCCCTGGCCAGGCCTCCAATTTCTTTGTAAAGACCCGAGGAGTCGCACTGCTGGTTGGCCATGTTCAGCAGGATCATCTGGGCGCCGGCCAGATCGCCGCTGGAAAAGGCTTTTATCAAATCATTGCCCTTGGCGATCAAACTCTCGACCACAATATCGTCTGCGAGCAGGTCCGGCTTTTCAGGGTTAGGGTTCGAAGAGCTAAAGAGCTTTTCGATTTTTTCCAGGGAATCGGCAGAACGAGTGAAGGTAAGGATGAATTGAGCGCTGGAGTCTCCGTCGGGGGTCACCGACAACTCACCACCCCAACTCTTCACCAACCTAGTCAAGTTAGTCAAACCGGGCTTTTCTGTACTTTCTTCAAGAGATTCAAGACCTGCTTCATCCATGCCCCCGGAAGTCTCGGGCACTGTTTCAAGGGGCGATTCATCTCCGCCGGGGACGCACTCCGGCGTATCCACTGGTCTCAATATTTCCAGTAGTTCGTCCAAGTCGATTTGAGGGCTCCCGTTGCCGTTTTTAAAAGTCCCCATCTGGTCAATAACCAGGCTTACTGCGAAGCCCAGTACGGCAATAGAGTCTGTTGCGCCCGGCGACACTTTGTCGGTCAGGAATCTCTCGAGTTCGAGCCCGGCTTTCTCCAAACCCCCCAGACCAAGCATGGCCGATGTAGTATGGAATGACACGAAAGACCGGCGAGATTTTTCAATATCTTTGTCGCCGTCCCCATCGACCAGAGCAGACACACTTTGCTCAGCGTCTCGAAGAAACTTGATCAGTTCGTTCCAGTCCTGCGATTCCAATGCCATCATTTTGTGCTTTCCTCGTATAGGCTGATTATCCCTTTTACATCGATTATCAATGCAATCTTCCCATCTCCCAGTATGGCGCCCCCCGAGATCCCCGGCAGTTGCTGAAACAGGTCCCCAAGACTCTTAATCACCACCTCCTGCCTGCCGATAATTTCATCGGCAAGCAGACAGTATGATTTCTGGCCCTCGGTAACCACCATGAGCAATGCCTCCCAGGGGTTTCGGTATTTGGGTTCTTCATTGAAATAACTGTGCAGACGCACAAGCGGCATAAGGGAATCTCTGATTTTAACCAGTTCTCCCCTCCCCTGGACGGTGAAATACGCCTCCTTGGACAACCTGAGGGATTCCTTGAGAGCAATTGTCGGCACGATGTATCGTTCGACCCCGATCTGTATGATCATCCCGTCGATAATAGCCATCGTTAGCGGCAGTTTCATATGGAAGGATGATCCCTTGCCGAACTGGCTCGAGATTTCCATTTTGCCACGGAGGCGCTCAACGCTTTTCTTTACCACATCCATCCCAACGCCGCGCCCCGAGACTTCAGTCACTTTGTCCCTGGTTGAAAATCCCGCATGAAAAATCAGATCAAAGATCGCCTTTTCATCGAGTTGGTCCGAGGCGCTGATTATCCCCCGTTCAATTGCTTTATCGCGAATCCTTTTGGCGTCCAGCCCCCGTCCATCGTCCTCGATGTCGATTACGATGTTGCCGCCCTTCTGCTCGGCGCAAATAAATATAGTTCCCATTGGGTCTTTGCCGGCCCCGGTGCGTTCCTCGGGCATTTCGATCCCATGGTCTACAGAGTTTCTGATCATATGCACGAGCGGCTCATATATCTCTTCGACCATGTTGCGGTCGATTTCAGTCTCCTCCCCTTGCATTTTCAAAACGACTTCTTTTCCGGATTTTTTCGAAAGATCGCGAACCAGCCGGATCATCTTCTGGAAAGTGCTCTTGATGGGGACCATGCGCATCGACATGCTGATACGCTGTAGCTCGGCGGTAATTCTACTGAGATGAACGCTGTCCTTCTGGAGTTTTTGATCTTTTATTTTCATTATGTCAGGATTCTGCAACACCATCGACTGTGCAATGACCAGTTCCCCAACCATATCGACCAGGTTGTCCAGTTTGCGTGTGTCTACTCTGACGGACGCAGCGTTTTCAATCGCGTGCCGCTGCTCGCGTAAAGCCTTCGAGACCTCCCGGGGACTGGCTGCTCCCTCATCTATTGCCGCCTCACCGAATTTCCTGCCTTCCGATCTGCCCTTCTCAGCAATATCATCGGCTGCTTCATCCTCGAGGACTCCATGCTCAACGAGGATTGTTCCAATTTTCCTGACTGGAGTCCCACTACCTACCGTGGGATCTCCGCTGAAATTCTTCACTTTTTCAAGAAAGTTCATTACAACCGGCGAGGTCTCTTTGCGCCCTGCCTCGCCTTTTTCCAGTTCCTCGAGCAGGCCCTTAAGAATGTCTGTGCCCTCCAGGACTATATCGATCACCGAGTCGGTTATCGCCAGTTTACCGGACCTTGCCAAATCCAGCAGGTTCTCGACTTCATGGCTCAGATGGTGGATCTCCATCAAATTGATAAAACCAGCGACTCCTTTTATGCTGTGAAATGGCCGGAATACAGCGTTTATCGCCTCGATGTCTTTGGGGTTCGTCTCAAGCCCGAGCATGTTCAGCTCTATCGTAGAAAGATGCTCTTTGGCTTCCTCGATGAAGTCTCTCAGCAGTTCAGGGTCCTGGATCTCGTCAACTTTAGGGCTGCTTTCCTCATGGAATAGACTTTCCAGATCGACGGCCGGTTCGCCGGAATCCGAACCATTGCCCGAATCCATGGACTCCGCCCCGAGAAAGTCTTCGTCCTCGTCTGGCTTCACCGCGTTCTCCGTTTTTATCTGTGTGATCTCCCATTCGCCGCTCTCCATAGCGCCGGCAGTTGAAAGGGAGCCAAGGAGCTTTTGAACCTCGAGCCAATCGGCGCTCGGATCAGATGACTCCTCCAGAATGAGGCGCTTGAAAATCAGCCTTGCTCTTTCAATAATTCCATGTAGCGGCCCTGCCTGCCCAATTTGACCCTCGAGATCGTCGAGAAGGTTCAGGCAATCCCCTATTCCCATCAGATCGTCAAGGCCGTCAATCACTCCGTTGGCAAGCCGATTAACTATCGTTTCCATGAGTAGCTGCCTCAATTAGAATAAATGCACAAATTCATCGCCAAAAAACTGCGTCAGACAAGCCGGACCCTTCCCCCTAACGCGGCAGGATCTTAACCAGTTTCTCTTCGAGGACCGCAGCCGTAAATGGCTTCACGATGTAGTTGCTGACCCTCGCCTTGACCGCTTCCACTATATTTTCCTTCTGAGCTTCGGCGGTAACCATCAGAAATGGAGTATCCTTGATACCGTCGGTACTCCGGACCTCTTTGAGTAATTCCAGGCCGGTCATCCTGGGCATGTTCCAATCTGATACGATCAGGTCGATTTTTGTTCTTTTAAGGATATCGAGGGCTGCCGATCCATCTTCGGCTTCGATAATGTCTTCAAAATCCAGGTCTCGCAGAATCTTTCTGACGATGCGCCGCATTGTAAGGAAATCGTCAACTATAAGAACTGTAAGGTCCTTGTAAGGCATGGATGCCACCTCCTTTAAATCTCTTTCGCCTTGCCTGCGGTCGGTGCTGTGCAGTCAAGGGAACCTTTTCCCGCGTTCAGAAAGTTCATCAAAGTTCGTGGTATATCGGGCAAAGATACGACCTTGTCGGCCCCACCCAACCTGATCGCCTCTTTGGGCATCCCGAACACCACGCAACTCGCCTCGTCCTGAGCGACGGTATATGCGCCCGCCTTTTTCATCTCGAGCAATCCGGCAGCACCGTCCCTGCCCATGCCAGTCATAATCACACCGAGCGCGTTCGCCCCGACAAAGCGGGCAACGGAGAGGAAAAGCACGTCTACGGAAGGACGCTGGTGGAAGACGAGCGGGCCGTTTTTTACCTCTACGTAATAAGTGCCGCCGACACGCTTTATGAGCATATGATAGTTCCCCGGCGCAATCAGGGCGGTCCCGGGCAGAACTGGGTCCCCGTCTCTGGCCTCGCTTACTTGGATCTGACACAAGCCGTTAAGCCGGTCCGCAAAAGTCGTCGTGAAGCGCGGGGGCATATGCTGAACGATCACGATTCCAGGGGAGTTGGACGGCATTGCCATAAGAACGGATTTAAGAGCTTCGGTCCCCCCGGTCGATGCGCCCATTGCAATAACCTTATGGGTTGATCGTTTGAGAGCCAAGCTGGGCAATGTGCCGTTGTTCGGTACGACATGCTCCGCCATTGGCGTAGGGGTACGCATACGCGCGCTGGCTGCCGCCCGGATTTTTTCAGCCAACTGCTCGCTCATATCACCGACCGAGTATGATCCTCCCGGCTTGGCCAGCACTTCGACTGCCCCGTATTCCAATGCCTCCAGGGCCATTTCACTGTTGGCCGGGGTCAGTGAACTCACGATAATTGCCGGTATCGGATGGTACTTCATCAACTTTCGCAGAAAGCTCAGGCCGTCCATTCTGGGCATTTCGATGTCCAGAGTGATAACGTCAGGCTTTAGATTGACGATCTTATCCCTGGCGACAAATGGATCGGGCGCCACACCTATAACCGAAATATCGGGGTGTTTGGACAGTTCCTGTGAGAAGATCTTTCTCACAATAGCAGAATCATCAACTATGAGTACTTTTATCTGGTTCATTTTCATTTGCCTGACAGATTCATCTTGAGTAATTTCAAAACCACGAACTCAACTGGGCAAATAACTGAGAGCAGCCGAGCCGGCCGGTTCTTCAAAAAAGTTGAAATCAAGCCGGACGGTGGCTTGAGCCGCATTTGTTCCATTGGGCGCCCCGATCTTCCAGACCCTGGGTATTCCCAATTGCCGTCTTACATTATCGATTCGGGCGTGATATCCGCCACCGACCATGTTCGTCAGTTCCTTTATAGTGTCCAGGAGATCCTCATCCTTGACCTGGTATTCTTCGATGCCCAGAAAGCCGGCGGTTATCATCCTGGCGAATTCCTCACTCAGTTGCAGCGAAATGACCATCCGCTCATCGTGATTCTGAAGCTCGATTTCCGATTCATAGTCGAAGGACCGGTCTCCCTGACCGCAATCCTGGAATTCCACCACTGAAAAGAACATGGTCTCGACGACTTCAGAAATCACATCCTTCAATACTGGTTCCCATTCTAAAACCATCTGTCTCCCCCATGATGCGACTCAGAAAAGTCCCAATTTCTTCCGGCCGGAAGGGTTTGCGGATGTAACCGCTGGCTCCCAGGTCCATCAATTGATTGAGCCTGTCTTCGTTTGCTTCGGTTGTAATAAAGACTACCGGAGTATCACTGCAGATATTCTTCTCCCTCAGGGACCGAATAAACCCGACGCCGTCCATTACAGGCATATTAACGTCGGACAAAATCAGGTCGATCCACTTGCCCTCCAGAAGGTCCAAAGCTTCCTGGCCGTTTGAAGCTTCCAGGCACTCTCCAAGCTCAAACCCCACCAGTCGAAGAATTTTCCAGATGACTTTCCGCATCGACCTGGAATCGTCCACTACCAGAACGTTGTACGACATGGCGCCCCTCGCGCACCTAACAGAGACCGCATATTTTCCGGTTTCCGTCTGGAAAGGGTTTGTTTCAGTTTTTTCGCCCTGGTCTTAACGAGCGAAAAGTGAGAGGTGCTCTTAATTCAGAGCTCATATCTCTATCTCAGCTCCAGTCCCCACTTTCACAATTACTCTGCCAGAATCCATCTCCAACCGCACAGTGCGGTTGATTTCTCCCCCCACGTGTTCAGCGGCAATCGCAACGTTGTTTTTCCAAAAAATCTTGCGCATCGCCAGACAGTTTCTCTTACCGATATTGAAAATACCGTTGGGGTCTAGCATTTGTGCGCCACCGACTGATTTCACCACTATGTTCTCTTTTTTGGCCCCCATCTGGTAGCTGTTCTTAAAAAGACGCGTGATCCCCGTATCGGCAAACATACTTGGGTTCTTCTTCGCCTTTTCAGGATCAAGCGAAGACTCCGGAAGCATGTAATGAAGCATTCCGCCAACGCTTGCGAGCGGGTCGAAAATTATTACAGCAATGCAGGAACCCAGAGAATATGTGATCAGAAGATCCTCTGGCGAGTCGCTGACCACCATATCCGCCACTCCGATTACTCTTCTCATTTGAGACTTTCTTGTATTGAACTGCACCGCACATTCCATCAGAGCTCTCATTCCGAATGATCACCGTCAGTTAGTTTTACGACCGGCCTAACTAATTACGGTATATAGCCGGCCGAACATAAGACAGTTTATGCGCCAGTCCCGTCAGGCTTTCGGAGTGGCCGACGAAAAAATAGCCCCCGGGACTGAGAAAGCCCGCCATCCTGTTGACGAGTTCCTCCTGCGTTTCCTTGTCGAAATAGATCATTACGTTTCGGCAGAAGATGAAATCAAACAACCCTTTAAAGGAATAGGGCTCTTTGAAGTTCAACCGGTGAAAAGTGATGATCCGTTTGACATGAGGAGCTATCTCGAAGTCCGGTTTCCCATTTGTGCTGCTGATCTTTTGAAAATTCGCCTGCCGCAGTGCGGGCGGGACTTTTTGTATCTTCTCCTCTGAGTAAATCCCGCGGCTTGCCGTCTTTAGCACGCGCGTCGATATGTCGGTCGCCAGTATCCGGAAATCCCATCTTGCGATTTCCGACAGGTGTGCCAGCACACACATTGCCAAGCTGTATGGTTCCTCGCCTGTCGAACACCCCGCGCTCCATATCCTGATCCTGGAATCCCTGTCTTTTTGCTTTTTCGCGATCAGTTCAGGCAGGGCAACCTGGTCCAGAAAATCAAAATGCTGGGACTCTCGAAAAAAATAGGTAAGGTTTGTCGAGATGGAATCGAGAAAATGGACGAATTCGCCGGGATTGGCCCCAGAGGTTATGAGTTTGAAATATTCTTCGTACGAACTGATCCCGGTCAGTCGCAGCCGCTTGTTGAGCCTTGCCTGCAGGAGCGCTTTTTTGCCTTCGTGTAAATTTATGCCGCACTGCTCATAAACAAGCAGACTGAACTGCTTAAACAAGCGATCCGGCAGATCGTATTCCATTCCGTCCACTGCCTTTCGGGGCTCTGCCCACACTAACAGCCGGTTTCCGTCCGGAAAGACTTCTTGAGGTTTTCCGCCCCCGGATCAGGTCCGGAGCAGGCTCCGGCGGTACAAAGAAGAGTGAAAATTTCACCCTTCTCACTTCATTGTTCGCACCATCTGTCCATCAGGCCACTTTTTCCAGAAAACTTATTTCGTTGTTGCTCAGAACGCGGTCAATATCGAGCAGTATCTTCACGCCTCCGCCCGTTTTGGCCATCCCGAGGATGTAAGCGGTCTCCAAAGTGGTCCCGAAGCTCGGTGTGTCTTCGATATCGGCGCCCTTTATGTTGAGCACCTCAGAAACCGAATCCACCACCACGCCTATGTGCAGTTTTGTGCCCGAACCGCCGATTTCGACCACTATAATGCATGTGCGTTCGGTATAACCGTTCTCGCTCATGCCGAACCTGAGCCGCAGATCGATTACCGGGATCACCTTACCCCTGAGATTTATCACCCCTTTGACGAAGGGGGGTGTCTGCGGGACCGGTGTAATCCTCATCATCCCGATTAATTCCTTGACCTTCAAAATGCCAATTCCGTATTCCTCATCCCCCATAGAAAAGGTGAGATACTTTCCTTCCCTCTCCAATCCCAAGCTGCCACTCCGATTTACCTCGCCTGGCTGATCTTTCATAAGAAATCCCTTCCTGTTTTCGCCCGATATGCATTGCTTTTTCGCAGGCGGCCGGTGAGTTGCGGCCTCACAAACAACCGCTCCGGCCCTCCTGGCGCCCAGCTGATTCCTCATCCTATGAGAGCCAAGACTTAAAATGCGACAGTCTTAGCCGCTCCTTGCGTATACATCGGCAAAAGATTTGTTTTTCTTCAATACAACTCTTAAAAATTTATGAGGACCGCATTTTCGCCGCTGATGGCGGCTCTGATGGGACGGAGACTGCGGGTGCGGCAAAATTGTTTCTTGACTTTCACCTTTTGTTCACCTAAATTAAACTAAACGTTCCAGAAAGGAGTTCAAGATGACGGGGCTTACTCCGGCGCAGGAAAAAGTTTTCCGGTTCGTGCGGGAATATATCACCCGGAACGGCTATTCTCCATCTTATGAGGAAGTGCGGCGCCATCTCGGGTTCAAATCCCTCAACTCGGTCTACAAGCACCTGAAGCAACTCGAAGAGCGAGGGTATCTGCGGACGCCGTGGAACAACAAAAAACGTGCCCTCGACCTGACTCCGCTGCGCTCCGCCGTGAAGGCCGGGGCCGCAAGCATTCCCTTTCTGGGGACGGTTGCCGCCGGAATACCGATTGAAGCGGTCCATACGGCGGAATCGATAGAAGTTCCGGAAAATTTCCTCGGCAACGGAAGTAATTTCGCACTGCGGGTCCGAGGCGATTCAATGATCGAAGACGGCATTCGGGACGGCGATATTTTGATAATCACTCAGCAGCCGCAGGCCGAAAACGGGCAAACAGTCGTAGCCCTGGTGGGCGGGGAAGCGACCGTAAAGAAATTTTATCGCAGAGAAAACGAAATCGAATTGAAGCCAGCCAATTCCCGGATGAAATCGATTGTGGCAAGCGCTGAAGAGGTCGAGGTGGTGGGTGTTGTAATGGGCCTGCTGCGCAATTACCGGAACCATAGACACCTCGCGGGGCGTGGAGATTAAGGCGGAAACTGATGCTCCGGAATATAGTTCATCTCGGGGTTCCCGATTTTTATACGGCAATCGAGGAACTTAGGCAGCCGGAATTGAAAAGGCGCCCGCTCGTTTTGGCGGAAGCGGGCGAGAGGTCCGTTATCCAGGGTGTAAACAGCAATGCCAGAAAAGAGGGCATCCGTGAAGGCATGCCGCTCAGCCGGGCACGCCGCCTGTGCCGCCGGATTCATGTAATGCCATCTGATTTTTATCATTACCGGGGAAAACACCTGGACATCGTCCGGGAATTCGGATTCTTTTCGCCGCTTGTCGAAGGGAGCTATCCTGGAAGCTACTTCATAGATGTCACCGGAACCCGCCGCCTCTGGGGACCCGGACCGGACCTGGCCTGCCGGATGGAAAAGGACCTCTACATAAAAATGGGACTTCGGGCACGGGTAGGGCTCGCTTCGAACAAACTGGTAAGCCGGGTTGCCTCAAATTGCATAGACCCCGGGGACCTGAGTTTTATCTTCCCCGGGAATGAAGAATCGTTTCTTTCTCCCCTGCCCGTCGATCTTCTTCCCGGCGTGGGTGAGGTTACCACTTCCAGGCTGGCCGGCTTCAACATTCTTAAAATCGGGCAACTGGCATCCTTTCCCCTCGACATGCTTGCGGCAGTTTTCGGCAGAAGTGCGGAGCGTCTTCTTAAAATCGCAAAAGGCATGGATCCCGCCCCGGTACTTCCCACTCATCAGGTCCCGCGGATATCCATTACGAAAATTCTGGACCGGGATGAAATCGATCCGGGGCGGCTTGAATCCGTTTTGTTCCAACAGGTTGAAGAGGCGGGATGGAACCTGCGCCGTCATAATCGCTGTCCGGGAAACTTCAGGCTGGAAATTCGGTATGCAGACGGCATGTCGGTCGATGCCCGCAGGCGGATTTCCCCCGAGTCTGTCCAGGCTGACCGGTTTCTTTTTCGGTCCGCCCTCCCCGTCTTTTACCAGCTTTTTCGGAGGCGAGTGGCAGTGCGCAGGCTGGTGCTGGAATTTTCGGACCTCGTGATGCCCTTTTCTCAACTTTCGCTTTTCACATGGGAAAAAAAGAAATCGTCAAGAGAGCTCAACCTTCAGAAGGTCCTGGATTCGATCCGCATGAAATTCGGAAAAGGGATAATTGCCTGGGCATTAAAACCAGTGAACAGTGAACAGTGAACAGTGAACAGTGAACAGTGAACAGAAAAAACCTTAAAACCGGTGAAGCGTGAAGAGCGAACAGAAAAAGAGGGAGCAGCAGGCAATAAGAGACCACCTATTCACTATTCACCATTCACCGGTCACTAACTATGAATTTTGTCCACCTCCATGTCCATTCCTTCTATTCCATGATGCAGGGCGTAAGTTCGCCCGAAGTCCTGTGCAGGGAAGCCAAAAAAGCCGGTTTTACCCATCTTGCCCTAACCGATACAAACGGTTTCTACGGCCTTATCAATTTCCTGGAAGCTGCGCGCGCAACCGGGATCGAACCTGTAGTCGGGACCGAAGTGAAAACCCCGCAAACATGTGCGGTGATCCTTGCCCGAACCGCCGTAGGATACGAAATCCTCTCGGACCTCATTACTCGCCGCCATATCGAGGATGACTTCTCACTTATCCGAAGCCTCCCGGAAAAAAGCTCCGATATTGTACTGCTGAGCGCCAATCCGGAATTGATAAAAGCATTGCGCAACCGGTTGGAATGCTTTTTTGAAATAGTGCCGGGCCCATCCGACCGAAAGCTCCTCCATGCGGCAAAGGAGATAGGCATTGCACCTGTGGCCACAAACGCGGTTCATTTTGCCGGGGAGCAAGACTATCCCCTTCACCGGCTCGTTCGTGCCATAGACCTGAACAAAACCCTGGGGTCGCTTGCGCCGGGGGAGATCGCAACTGCGGGCCAGTGGCTGAAATCAGCCCGCGAGATGTCCGTGCACTTCCCCAACTGCCCGGAAGCGCTGGCTAACACGGTGAAAATTGCCCAGGCCTGCCATACCGCCTGGGACCGTTTTCAGACCGTTTTCCCTCATTACCTCGATAAAAACGAGGACCACTTTGCCCTCCTTGTCTCCGAGTGCCGCGAAGGGATTGGCCGGCGTTACGGAAAAACCTCCAATGCGATTGAAGATCGTCTAGCCGAAGAACTCGATCTTATCCGCTCCAAAGGATTTGTGGATTATTTCCTCGTGGTGGCAGATATCGTACATCGCCGCCCGATCCACTGCGGTCGGGGAAGCGGGGCCGCAAGCCTGGTCAGCTATCTTTTGGGAATAACGCATGTCGATCCCATCCGGCACAACCTCCTGTTCGGCCGGTTTCTAAATCCCGAACGAAAGGACCTTCCGGACATCGACGTCGATTTCCCGTGGGACGAGCGTGACGGGCTTTTTGAAGAAATTATGGTCCACTACGGAAGCCAGAGGCTGGCTCTGGTATGCAACCACGTGGGGTTCCGGGCCAGGGCCTCGGTGCGCGAAGTGGCGAAAGTATACGGCGTCCCCGCCTCCGAAATTAAGGAGGTAACCCGCAGGATGAACTACTGGAGCTCGCGGAGTGGGGGGATATGGGAGCATATAAAATCATATCCCAAATTCCGCAATTTTCCCTTGGACCCGCCCTGGCCGGAAATCATCAATCTTTCTTCACGCCTGGAGTCTGTGCCCCGAAACATCGGGACCCACTGCGGCGGAGTGGTGCTCGTTCCGGATCGGGTATCGAGGTATGTTCCGGTCCAGATAAGCGCCAAGGGGGTCCGAATCATCCAGTGGGAAAAAGACCAGGCCGAAAAGGCGGGCCTCGTCAAAATAGACCTTCTCGGCAACCGCTCGCTTGCCGTGATCCGCGACACCATCAAGTCGGTTCGGGAAAACACGGCTAAGATCATCGACTATTCGAACTTCAATCCGATTGACGACCCGAAAACCCGGGAAAGCATCAGCCGGGGAAATACAATGGGCGTCTTCTACCTGGAATCCCCATCCATGCGGCTCCTCCAGGCAAAGGCAGGAACGGGCGATTTCGAGCATGCCGTGATCCATTCGTCCATTATCCGCCCGGCTGCAAACCGGTTTATTCGGCAATACCTGAGCCGGCTTCATGGAGAACCGTACGAGCCGCTCCATCCACGCCTGAAAGACATTCTGGCTGAAAATTACGGAATACTGGTATATCAGGAAGACGTCGTGCAGGCGGCGATGGCGCTGGCCGGCTTTTCATGGGGTGAGGCGGACAGCCTGAGAAAAGTTATAAGCAAGAAAAGCCGGGAGCAGCTCTCGGACTACAGGGCGCGCTTTGCGCAAGGATGCGCCCGAAACGGGATTTCATCCGAGGTGGTGGAAAGCGTCTGGGACATGTTCACCTCTTTTTCCGGCTATTCGTTCTGTAAGCCGCACTCGGCCTCGTATGCTCTGGTTAGCTTCAAGTCCGCCTATCTTAAGGTGCATCATCCAGCGGAATTTATGGCGGCGGTACTCTCCAATGGAGGAGGCTATTACAGCACCTTCGCCTATATTTCGGAAGCCAGGCGCATGGGCATCGAGGTCCTGGGACCGGACATAAACGAAAGCCGGTTGCCCTACAGCGGCAGCGGCAAAACGATACGAACAGGTTTTCAACAGCTTCAGGCAATAAGGAAAAGCGCCATCGAAGCCATCCTCAGAGCAAGAAGCCGGGGGGGACCTTTTTCATCAATCGAGGACTTTCTCGAACGAGTGAGAGGGCAAAACGGCCTCCCCATATCTGCCCCGGACGCTGCTATACTTGTCAAAAGCGGCGCCATGGACTCCATTTCCGGGACCTTCAACCGCCCGCAAATTCTCTGGTTTATCGAAGCCTGGCTGAACGGATTCCGAACGCCGAACAACACGCAATCGAGACCGGGACCATTGCATGATCCACAAACTCCCTCCCTTTCTAGAGGGCGACAGCAGGGAGCTATAAACAATGAGCAAGAAAAATCCCCTCTGCCCTCCCTTGGAAAAGGGGGGGGAAACAGTTTTCTTCCTGCTTCAGGCTCCCCGCTTCTCGCTTCTTTTCCCAGGTCGCAAATAGCTGCATTCCAGTCGCGCTCTCCAATAAAGGTCCCAGCCCTCCCGGATTTTTCCGGCCGCCGGAAATGGGCGCACGAATCAGAAACGCTGGGATTTCCCCTCTCGGTCCATCCCCTTGAACAGGCCGAGCCGTTTTTCCGATCGCTTCGGCAATCAATCGTTCCGGCATCCGGCATGGCCCAACACGCCGGAAAGAAAATCCACATAAAGGGATGGCCCATCACGCGCAAGGAGGTCTTGACCAGGGAAGGGGAAGAAATGGAGTTTTTTACCTTTGAAGATAAAACAGGAATCTTTGAGACGGTCTTTTTCCCGAAACCATTCAGGCGATTTTGCCAGGAACTCGATATGAGCCATGCCTATCTGCTACACGGCCAGGTGGAAAGCGAATTCGACGTGGTTTCGCTCAATGTGGATTATGCTTATCGGGTACCAAAGAGCAGTGAACAGTAAAAGAGGCAGAAGATCAATCCGAGGCCCTACCTGCACTCCATCGATTTTTAGTGTACGACCGTCACTATTTTGTCAGCTCTTATTCACCGTCAAGTCTTTCTCCAGCGATGACGATTAAATCTCCAAATCGCAAAATGGATCACCTCCATTCAACTGAGGGTAATTTTGCCTCCAGAACTTCTTTTGTCCCGTGGATAAGGTGCACCGGATTTTTTCACGCCGGGAGTAGAAAAGGAGAGAAAAATGCTAAGGGGAAGCGTTCAGGTGCGGCTGAGCATCATCATTGTTGTCGTCACCACGTTAATCCTTTCGGGATATGTCGCTTTCGACTATAGGACCAGAAAGAAAATAATGATGGGTGACATAAAAAATCGCCTTGAGGTTAGATCGATACGATTGGCAAAGGCCCTAGTCGATCCACTCTGGAATATCGATAAAAATACCATCGATGACATCATTAAGTCCGAAATGACAGCAAAGGATCAGTTTGCAGTACTAGTACGCGAAGGCAACAGCGATACCGTCCTCAAAGGGGTAAAACGGGATTCGAATTGGAATCCTGTTTCAGTTCAGGAAAAGATCGAGGGGGATTTTATCACAAAACGAACAGATATCATGAGAGGTGCATAAAAACTTGGTTCAGTGGAGTTCTTTCTCGCGCCCAAATTCATTTTAGAAGATTTGAAGTCTACTCTGATTAATTCATGCGCAGCTTTTCTGATCCTGAATGTTATCCTCTTGATAGTAATCACTATAAGCATACGACGAATTATTATCAAGCCCGTCAATAATATAGTAAACGGTCTTACCGAGAGCTCACAGCGAGTCTCTTCAGCATCAGATGCCCTCTCAGAAACCAGCAGTTCCATGGCCGACCATTCAGCAACTCATGCGGCTGCTATAGAAGAGACCTCCGCCTCTTTAGAAGAGATGTCGGCTACCGCCAAGCAGAATGCGGAAAACATGTACAGAGCAAGACAAATGATGGAAGAGGCCTCCACCATCTTAACTAAGGTTAACAACCATCTGAATGACATGATCCAATCGATTGTTGATATAACAAAATCCAGCGAACAGACAAACAAGATCATCAAAACCATTGATGAGATAGCCTTCCAAACGAATCTATTGGCTCTGAACGCGGCTGTTGAAGCTGCCCGTGCAGGCGAGGCAGGCGCGGGATTCGCTGTAGTGGCAGACGAAGTGAGGAACCTTGCCATGCGATCTGCTGTGGCAGCAAAGGATACGGCCAATCTGATAGAAGGCACAATCACCACAGTTCGCAACGGGAACTCGCTGACCCAGTCTACCCAAAAGGCATTCAAGGAGAACATGGCCATTTCCCAGAAGGTCGGCGAACTCATAAAGGAAATTGCAGAGGCCTCAAACCAGCAGGCCTTGGGCGTTGAACAGATCAATAAGGCCACGGCCGAGATGGACAGGATAGTCCAGCAATCAGCAGCAGAATCAGAGGAGACGGCTTCAGCTTCGAGAGAAATGAAGGCTCTAGCTGGGCAGATGGAGTCATTTGTCACTGACCTGGTCGGTATCATTGGAGGAAGAGCCAGCAAGGTCGGCAACGGGAGAATGGTTGATATTCGTATGGAGAAAGGCACCGGAGCATCAAGGCTCCAACAAGGCGTTATGGATCAGGCAGAAGGGAGACCTGGAGCACTTGGATTCATCCCTGCTGCAACTAACTATCAAAGCAATAGAGGAGAATTATCATGAAAAACTATGTCAAGAACGAAATACTTATTCCACTCTGTGTAATGCTCTCTGCGTTTCTGATCATGGCAAGTCCCGCCATAGCCAAAGACCTGACCGCGAGCGTAGCCTTTCTGCCCAATATTTCCGAATCGCCGGAAAAAGGCGTATTCATTGATCTGATAAAGGCGATGAATGAAGCATACCCCGACGGGAAGTTTAAAATAGAAGTCTTTCCTTTTGGCAGGTCCATTGACAATGTGGTCACGGGAAAGGCCGATTTTCATATCCCCATGCTTCGAAATCCCAATATCCCTGAAGAAAAACTGCCCTTCCGATATGCATCAGTTTCCATGGGGAAGGTCTATTTCGTGATTTACTCGCACAAGGACAACCCAATCACCAGGGAAATGATCGAAAAGGCCATGTCCCAAAAGCCATTTCCTTACAAAATAGGTATGATGAGAGGGCTCGAAGACTTTGCCGACTTTCCTGTGGAAGCTACAACGAGCATAGATCAGATGATAGAGAAAGTTGGGAAAAAGCGGATTGATGCGTTCATACACGCACAGGAAGAATCTGACTATGTACTGAATCAACTCAAGTTAAAGGACATCCACAGGGAGTTCTATACATCATTTGATGATGTAGTCCTTGTTCAAAAAGGAGAAAAGGGAGATGAGGCCGACAAGATAATCTCTGCATCCCTGAAGACCCTTGCATCCAGCGGACGCCTCGATGAATTACACTCCAAGATTCATGTACCCTATCAGGACTGGCAACCCGACCAGATGAACTGGTAAGGTAAAATCCAGGAAGGACGAAGGGGGCCGGACCGAGACACGTCCGGGATGATGAAAAAGACCTGTGCGTCCCCATGACACGCTCACACTCGGCCGGCCTCATACGGGGCCGGCCTCACACCTGCCCCGGCCAAGCCAATGGTCTGAATCAGTTTGAATCCTTACAATTGATCATATAAATTAGTATTAAGAATATCAATCGACTACAGACTGCAACCGCTGAGGAGGACTACGATGCGACACAAAACGATCTGGGCGGCCGCCTTAATTTGCGTTTGCCTGGCGGTCTGGCCAACACCGAAGGTCAAAGCGCAAGCGACTCCGGCGACTCCGCCCGCAGAGCCCGACCCCATGGTCATCATGAGACAGATGTGTGACTATCTCAACTCTCTCCAGCAGTTCTGGTACCACTCCGAAGTCACTGATGATCAGGTTTATTACGGGGGGAAGAAGCTTCAATACGGCATCGAGATGGACACGTACATGAAGCGGCCCGACAAACTGCGCGTCGATGCGGAGGGGGATCTCGTCGACAAGCAGTTCTTTTTTAACGGCAAGACCATAACCCTTTATGACAGGGACGAAAAAGTTTATGCAACCATGGAAGTTCCTCCCAGCATAGAAGGCGCTCTGGATAAAGCGCACAAAGACTTCGGTTTAAAAGTGGCTCTGACCGACCTGGCAAGCCCTCAGCTCTGGGAACACGTTTCCAAAGGCATCGAGCATTCGCTTTATGTCGGCTTACACAAAGTGCGCGGGATACCGTGCCATCATCTCGCCCTTGATCGGGGCGACCTTCACATCCAGGTCTGGATCGATGCAGGCGACAGGCCGTTGCCTCAGAAAATTGGATTCCTGCACAAACAACTGGAAGGCTCTCCCCAGTGGACTGCTTATCTGAGCGGCTGGGACACCTCAGCCCAGTTTGGAGACAGCCTTTTTAACTTCATGCCTCCTTCAGGAGTCCACAAAATCAAGTTCGTCCCGGTAAAGCAACCAGATGCTCAGGGAAAAAAGAAAGGGGGCCAGTCATGAAACAATCAGGTTTTAAGTTCCTATTTGCGGCCATTTTGGCCACTGCTTTGGTGGGATCCCCGTTTTTCCTCGAACAGGCAGATCCCAGGGGTTTCGGCGGCGGCTTTCACAGTGGCGGCTTTGGTGGCTTTCACAGCAGCGGCGGTTTCGGCGGCGGCAGTTTCCGCAGTAGCGGCGGCGGGTTTGCAGAAGGGCCGAGGGGAGACGAAGCTGCGAGGGGACCGGAGGGCAACTACGTAGGAGGCCGTGGCGGCACATATCAAGGATACCATGGTGGAAACGTCCAGGGGGGCAACTACGTAGGAGGCCGAGGCGGCACATATCAAGGGCCCCATGATTGGAACCATAACGGTGGAAACGTCAACATCACTAACAATGTAAATGTAAACGGGGGTTGGGGGGATTACTACGGACCCGGTTGGGGAGGCGTTGCGGCAGGAGCCGCGGCAGGCGTAGCAGCCGGCCTTGCTATTGGCGCCAGCGTGGCTTACCTGCCGCCCGAAGCGAACCCGATTGTGGTATCAAACCAAACATATTACGTGGTTGGCAACACATATTACCAGCCATGTTTTACGGGTGCGGAGACGAGCTACTGCGTTGTTGCCTCGCCATATTAGAAGAATGCACGGCTGCTCACGCCGCAGGATTGAAACCTGCAATGACCCGCATACGGGGTCGGACCAAACCAGGCGCCTAAATTGACGGCAAAAGGTCAAAAGAAGCGGCACTTCAAGAGCCTGGAAGGCCAATTTGAACGACCAAATGGGCGCTGTGAGCGCCCATTTTTGTTTTAATAAAACACCGCCAGCCACAATGTCTTTTGCTTCGGGTCGGTCCACTCCACCCGGTGCCTTAGATGGGCCGGAATATCGACCCAGTCGCCAGGGTTCAAAACGTGGAGTTCATCTTCTTTTTCAAATCTCAAGGCGGCGCTGCCCTGCAGGAGCAGCACCCACTCGTTTTCATCCTGGTCGTACCAGAAACCTTCCGGCGAAGCATGAGCGTCGGATATGATTCTTTCGACCCTGACTTTACCCGACTCGGCCAGAGTTTCTGAAATTTCCTCGGGCACTCGGTGCGGGATGTCCCAGTAGATGTTTGCTTTCCTCATAATGAGCCATGACCTGTCGAATATAAAAATCCCCCGGGCTGGGATTTTACACCAACCCGGAGGATTCTTAAAAACCGATTCAAGTTCCGTACTGCGAAAAACTGCCAAAAGCCGGAACTTACATACCGGACTTCATCAACTTATATGTCGAAGTAGAGCTTCATTTCCATGGGGTGCGGGCGCATGCGTATCACGTCCACTTCGTTCAGGGTCTTGTATTCGATCCACGTGTCGATGACATCTTGTGTGAAAACGTCGCCCTTCAGCAGGAACTCGTGGTCTTTTTCGAGCGCCTTGAGAGATTCTTCAAGTGC
>JBKQTS010000066.1:0-8771 GCA_052143075.1 Syntrophobacteraceae bacterium
ATCTCTTCTGAAAAAAGTTCCGGGGCCATTTTCTGCCTCCTTTCTGTTTTTCACCAGAAATAACAGGCAGATAATGCCCCAGACAATTCTGGAGTCAAAAATCTATTTTGTTACGTACAGAGGAGAGATGTGTGAACTTTCGCCGAGCCTGAGCTGGCGGCTGCTTAAAGGATTTGTTACGTACAGCTCAAGTTAATGGAGAAAAATGCTCAAGTTGGAGATGTGTGAACCGGGATTTGCTAGACTGCTACCATGGAGACTGTGAAGCGGTTCGTTTCACGTGTAACCCGGCTTTATGAGCAAGAGACGCGGGAGCCTTTCGGCTCCCCCTTGCTTGGATTGTATGTGAAACGTTGGGTCAGATGGGTCCATGGAAGCGTCAAAAGAGGTGCTATTTGAGCGATTGCCATAAATCAGACCATGTCGGGAGTAATTTGGCTCCCGCCTAATGCTTGTGGTAGTTGAGGCTGTCCTGGCTGCCTTCTCTTACGTCCCGCCTTAACCCTCGAACACGAAGGCTGCACAAGCTCTGGATCCGAAGCCGGAAAATTGAGAGAGACGTCGCATAACCTGTCTAAGACGCAGACGTTACCAGGGAACACAAAAAACGTTGACGGTCGCGCCAAAGCCAGCGGTGCCTGCTGCATTCTGACACCAAGCCTCATATCCAGCCGGATAGTTTGTTTGATAACTAACAACACCTGTGTTCGGGTCCTTCGTGTAATATCTAGTCAATCCCGCCTCAAGAAGATATGTATCACCAGACATGGAGGCCGCACAGAACGCATACCCTCCCAGCGCCAAATCCCACCTGGGCGCTATCATCCCCGGTACAAAAACTTCATTGCACCAGCCAAGAGAAGACGTGCTCGCCTACGGAAGAAAATATGAGAGTATCACCCCTCCGGAGACTTAGGAATGGATCCCGTTTTGGTAAATTCGGAATGGCATTGTGGCGATGGTTGCCTCACGGGCCTGTGTTCATGTCAAAACCAGGATCGGTATATCCATGTGTCTTCTTTGAGGTCCTTCATGTCCTCTTCGAGCAAAAGATAAAGCGAGGCGTTCTGGATAGCCAGCCCCCCAAGATAGGCCAGGGCGGTGACGAGCATTACTTCATCCTCGGTAAATTCTCTTCTGGTGCCGCTGTAGAGCCTCATTACTCCTATAACCTTCTCCTTTGTCTTGATGGGGACAGAAAGGAGAGAGACAATGCCTTCCCGCTCTTTTTCCTTCTTGTACCGAACCCGCGGGTCGGCCTGAACATCCGTGATAGCGACCGGCTGGCCTGTAAGGGTCTCATCCACGCTTTCTTCCGAAGACAAAGGCCCCCGATCGAGGTAAGTCTCGCTAAGCCCATAGCTTGCCACATATTCGAGGGTCCGCTTCTCTTCGTTGAGGAGCAGGATGGATGAGCCTTTGACCTTGAGTGCTTCTGAGATATCGGCCGTCAGGATGTGCAGGATTTGTTTCATATCCAGGCTGGAGTTGATATTGACGGCCAGATCCAGGAAAAGGCTGGTGTTTTGTCTGATCAGTCCGAGCAGACGGGCATTTTCGATGGCCATTGCACCCTGTTCGGCCAAAGCTTTAGCGAGGTCGATTTCGCCCTCGGAAAAGTGCCTGGGGCTGTCGGTAAATAGACATAGGCCTCCGGTGAGCTTCCCTTTGACCATGGCTGGGACCACCAGTAAGGATGCAATTCCTTCAGCCTTCTTAACGTCATGTGCATCCAATCTGGGATCGGAAGTAGAGTCATGGGAAAAAATATGGTCTTCCCTGCGCAAAAGTGAAACGATTTTCCGCGTCGCGGTGAGACCACTCCGAACGTAGTTTTCAGAGAGGCCTTTCTGGGCTACCGGGATGAATTCCGATTCCTCTTCGTCGAACAGAAAAAGCCCCGCTGCTTTTACCTGCATCGTTTCAATGGCGCTCTCGACGATCATTCTCAACAGTTCGTCCCTGTTCAAAGTAGTTCCGAGCGCTCTGCTCACCTTGCATATTACGTTGAAATAATCCTGTTTCTGATTCATGGTTTTCTCTCCCGAGGCAGGTTCGTCAGTCTCACAGGCTCCTTTTTCCTGGATGGAGGCTTGGACTGGGCTTCGACCGCCTTAGACCGTGTCCGGCGTGTTCGAGTATTTGCCGCCACCGCGGCTTCCGGTTTGCTGGCTGGAATGGTATCCCTTTCTTTCAGCCATTGGGCAATCTTGGGAGCAAACTCTCTCTGACATTTCGAACTCACATATATGCCAATGTGCCCCGTATCGAGACAGATATCCTGAGTGTCGGCAGATCCCACACGGCTCGTCAGAAGCTCGCATGCTTCGGGAGGAACCAGGTGGTCGTAGCGGCCATAGAAGTTCAAAAGCGGCATGGAAACCTGCCCGAGATCGACCCGGCGCCCCCCCAGTTCCATTTTGCTTTGGATGAGCAAATTGTTCTGATAGCAATCCTTGACGAATTGCCGGAAAGTTTCGCCGGGAACGTCCGGGCTGTCGAAGATCCACTTCTCCATGCGGACGAAGTTTTCCACAAAAGCCTTGTCATCCATATTTTCAAAGAAACCAACGTACTTATCTATCATCAAACGAGCCGGGTTGAGCAGCAGGAATCCCAAATTCATAAAGTCGCCGGGGAGATTGCCGTACGTATCCACAAGCCGGTCCGCGTCGATCCGTTTCATCCAGACGTGAAGGAGCCCTTTATCGGTGTCGAAGTTGCTGGGAGTGACGGTTGTGATGAGGTTCTTGACCTTGCCAGGGTGCAGGGCCGAATACATGAGACTAAAACTGCCTCCCATGCAGATGCCCATGAGGTTGATCTTCTCCAGACCGTGGCGTTTTCTGATAAAATTGATAACGTTATTCATGTAACCGTTCACATGGTCATCAATGGTCTGATACCTGTCCTTGCGGGTGGGGTATCCCCAGTCGACCATGTAGAGCTCGACGCCTTCCTTCAGGAGATTCTGCACTACACTCCTTCCCGGCTGAAGATCGAGCATTGTTTCCCGGTTGATAAGAGCGTAGACCATGAGCAGGGGCGTTTTGAGCTGCGGCTTGCCCGCCGGCATGTAGTGCTTGAGCTTGACGCGGTCCTCTTCATAGACGACTTCGTAAGGCGTGGTCGCTATGTCAGTTTCAAGTGGACCGAGCAGGACGTCCCGCGACTTGAGGAGACGATCGTGGGACCTTTCCACGCCTTCTGCAATCTTGGCCATTATCAAATCGACAGGAATTCGTGATGGACTCATTGATTACCCCTTTACGGATCATAGAGCTGAAGATTCCCCTGTTTCTACCTTGCTGCTCAACTGCTTCACCTGCTTTTTCAACAGGTAGATTTCTTTGTATAGCTCATCCATCTCCCTGTTCGTCGGTATGGGAAGCACCTGAAGCATATCTGCAATCGTTTTGTGCCTGGCCATCTTGAATTCCTGCACCGCGGTCAGCATGCGCGCCATCGAATCGAGGTAATCGGGCGATTTGAACAAAGTCATGTAGTGGCCTTCGAGCACCTTAATCCACATGTTATAGTAGTCCTTGAAATCCTCGGAGAGCTTCCCTTCTTCGTGGAGCCGCTCGATTTCCTTTTCCATCACGCGAACGGATTTCTCCAACGGCAGGAGGAGCAAACGCATGAATTCGGCCAGGGCGGCTTGATACTGATGGTACTTGTCTAGGGTCTGCTGCATTCTCTCCTGATAGAAGCGGTTCAATCCAAGTGGAGGAACGTTCAGAATGGGCTGTATTTCTTTTTGGTAGATTTCCATCCAGGCCCCGAACATCTCCTCGTCCAGATTTTCAAAGCGATAGGGCTCGCCCGAGTCACTTTTGTCCAGTTTGCTCAGCCAGTGCTGGTGTAGTTTGAAGCAACCGTCCAACCCGGCGCGAAGCGTCCTCATCATTGAATCGGGAATGGCGCCGGTCCCGGTGATAAATGCATTGAGGACCTCGGCATCACTGAAGATCGACGACAGGGTCTTTGAAATTTTGAAAGGTTGCTGCCATGCATCTTGCAGACGAGTCTTGAAATCGTCCCGCTCTGTCCCCTGAGAATCACTGGAACCCTGGCGTGGATTTGACATACCGGGCCAACCACTGGCCGCCGAGAGCCAGAAATCAATGGCCGACTTCATCCAGCCTTCCAGCGACGGACCCTCTCCCTTTTTACCCTGATCTTCTGAATTCATGATTTACCTCGTAGAAGCGATTCCTCAAAAGTCCGACGGACACCTGCTCACAGCGCAGCTTTACTTGACTGACTTGCCCGGCGAACTCTTTTTGAAGGCCTTCGAAACGTTATCAACCAGGTCCTGAAACTGCTCATTCTGCTTCATGATGAGGTCAGAGAATTGTCTGGCCAGTTCCCCCTGGCCCTCCATCTTCGATCCTGACAGCAACATTCGCAGGTGTTTGATCGTTTCTTCGTGCGAGGACAACTTTTCTTTGATTTCTTCGTATTTCTTGACCAGTTCCAGATACTCGTTCTTCGGTACAAACCCCAACAAGTTCATATAGTCGTTAATAGACCGCCTGAACTCCTCTTCGGCCTTCTTCCACGCCGTAATGTAATCGGGACTGCCTTCGGCATAGCGGTCCAATCCATACGCCTTGAGGAAGACGGTTGTCATTTCTTCAAAGCCTTTGAAACCCTGTTGTACCCATGCAGCCATTTTCTCAAATTGTTCCTGGCTTTTGGCGGCACTAAGCAGGGAATTGCCCCAAAACTCAAGGAAGTTTTTGTCCATACGATTATTCTCCTCATCTCCGGACATTCTCAGGCGCGCGCATCCTTTTGGCCTGTTCCGGACGCAACGGGCAAGACATTATCCAGGTCCAGGTGGTAGTGTACAGGACCTCGGCACTTATCGCCAAATTGTTTATTCGCTGGGCAGAAATAAGTATGAAGCGCGCATTCGGAAGTGGGCAACGACCATGACGTCGCGATAGCGCCATGTCCCTTTGGAAAAACCGAGACTTCAGCCTCGATGTAGTCCAGCGGAGCAAGAGCCGCCGGCGCATCTATCAGGTCATCTTTGTCCGCAATGCAAATGAGCCACTGGATGCCCTTCTCCTTCATCCGTTTGAAATTGAGCTGACGTCCGAAAAGCTTCACCGGAAGGTTGCCCTCTTTGTCCACGGGCCTGGTGTACGACGCGAAGCTCATTTCGGTAATGCCCAGCGGGAGGTCCGTGCGGTCATAGGTCATCCAGTGATTGAGGGCTGCAGCCGTCTTATTGATCTGCACAGGCTTGTCCAAGGAACGTTCGAGCATCATGAGGTCCCGGTTGAATGATACAACGGGAGCCTCCAAGTCCATGCTCTTGAGCTTGTAAACCCAGCTCATCACCTTTCCATCCACCACCTGGTTGCCGTTGGGAAGGGTCTTCACCGCATAGCCCAATTCTCGGAATCGCGCCGGGAGATACTCGATGTAGTCGACCAGGGACTTACTTCGAGACCCGTCCATTGGCGACACGCAAGTTATGAGGGCATCCGCCATGCCGTCCAGTTGCCCGGAGAGGATATCCAGCGCCGCAATATAACCTCCTTGGCAAAACCCAGTGAGAGTAACCGGCTTTCCATGTCTCGCCATCACTTGCTCGCAAAAGTCGCGCGTATCCAGCGCGTCATCCTCGCAGGTCATGACCTGAACAGCCGGGGTTGTGTCAATGTCCTTCACGATCCTGATGTAGGTAGGGATCCCCTGGTTTGCGAAACAGTGAATGAAGCTCTTATGCTCACCAGGAAGGAAGGCCAGGATGTGCGGTCCCAGAACGTACGGAGGAATGATGACAACCGGCTTTCCCTTCTCATTGACCTCGACGGCTCGATCCAACGGAAGGACCTGGTAAAGCTCGAATCGCTCAGTCTCGGCTATCTTGATATAGCCGCCGTTGTCAAGGTGAAGTCCGTATTCTGATTTGACATCCAGAATTGCCTTGGGAAAACCGTTGACAACCAGATCGAACAGCCTGCGCTCTCGGGCCGTGTAGGAGACAACATCTTCTCCATCCCCGCCGAAAAGAGTGACCAGATTTGCCTGGAGAGCATCTCCGCTTCGGGCCAAGGGATAGCTCGTCATCGCCGTCAGGCTGTTGATAAGCCCTTTTGCGCCGATTTCGGTATTGAAACGCAAAAGATCGAGGTAGTCGCGGTAGGTGTCCTGGGGCAGTGTCCGCAGCACTTTCTCTCGTTCGACCTCGGAGATGGAATTCATGGCGCCCAACGATGGCGCCGTGAACTCACAAAAGGACCGTAGGATCCCATTCCAATAAATCTGCATGGCCTCAGCCTTGTTGAAAGAGGCCTCAACCATTTTTGAGGTCCATTCAGGAAAGTTTAAGATGGAATGGAGTAGCATGTCCGACAATTCTCTGTTGGTTTGGCAATGGTTTTCCATCTAATACCTCTAAAAAAGAGCGGGACCCGACGACACAATACGGATCATTCGCCCTTTTGAAAATTGGCAAAAAAGGCTTCAATCTTCTTGAAATTTTCATTCATGCTGTTCTTGAAGCTCTCTCGCCAATTTTTCAAGGCATTGCTCCATTCGTCGACAACCGTCCGTCCTTCCCTGGGCATCCATGTGGCCTGATCGAGACTTGCATTTGCGGCCTTTTCAGCCTGTTCCTGGAACATGGTCATGGTGTTGAAAGCATTCTCAAAGCTAGTCCTGTTGAAATCGATCATCTGTTTGAGCAACTGATTCTGGTTCATTTTAGTCCTTTCTAGAAGCGAAATAGGAATCTACCTTCTTGTAACTCTCATCGACGACCTTCTTGAAATCCTCGCGTCCCTTCTTGTACGTAGCTACCCATTCATTGAAGATTTTCCTGCCTTCTTCGGGAAGCCCTGTGGACTGTTCCAGAAAGGCGTTTACCGTCTTTTCCATTTGTTCCTGGAGCAAGACCATCGTGCTGAAGCTATTGTCGAACGTAGCCTTGTTGAAATCGATCATCTGTTTTGCCAGTTTTAAGGGTTCCATCAATAAATACCTCCTGCGTTCTTAAGGGTGGATTGCCAGGGGCCATGGGGCATCCCATGGCGAGACGCGTATTTTAACCAGGCGCTCTCGGTTGTCAAGGGAAATTTTGTGCACTGCAGCATAAAAATCAACTAAATTTCAGCCGAACTGAGTACACCGGCAGATTGATTGCCCAATATCATTATATTGCAGTGCAATAATTTTTCTTGGCCGCTATCTCAGATTGAATAGAATCCGCATGTCTTCGCGAGCAATTTGCGGCAATACGCTTTAATCTGAAGAAGCCGTTCGGAACCCAGTGAGAGGTGTGAAGAAGCCACCTTGCACTGGGGGTTTGTCCACCGGCCGCGTTGAGAAGAGAAAAGATGCTGGAGATCAAAGAGTCTGTGGCGGTCATTACGGGGGGGAGCGGTGGTATTGGGCTCGCTCTTGCCGGAAATTGGGTGTGAAATGGAGGGAAGGTCGTCCTCACCGACGAGTCGAGGAGCTATCATCGGATAGAATTTGATTCCGAAACGCTCTTCGGGATCTCTCGATGGTCGAGTTTGCGCATTATTCATGAGGGGTCGACTCTTTCCGATTAAGGCTTCAATAAGATTTTCGCACGTTCCGTCATCTTTCAAGGAGGGAAAGCCGGCCCCAAGATTGCACTTCTACATTCGTTGCCGCTCGTCTGTTGCGTTATGCAGGTTGATGGTTACCGTGACATGTAAGGGACTGCAAGGGATATACCGCGACCAGCCTGGTTCCATTGCTACGTTTGAGGCCAATTCCCAGATCGGCAAGGGATAAGGGGAATGCTCCTAGTGGTAACATTCATAGATTGTCCTGTTGCTTGGTTGCATGCAAAAACAGCAGAAAAACAGCCAGTTGTAGCCCTTTTGTACTGAACTCACGGCCATCCCTTACAGTCAGTCAGGGCGACAGCCCCCGCCGCCACATCGCTCCGGCCCAACCGGCTCAGAGGCTTTGAAGCACCTCCAACTCCGAGAGAGTACACCTTCTTGCCAACTTCGAAAGAATCAGTTTGCGGCGGTTCTGTAAACAAATGATCCGAAAATGGCGAAGATTTTCGCGTCTCATTTCTCAAGGAGGAGGAGAGAAGGGTTGAGTTTGAGTCAATAGTTACCCCTTAGTTGACTTTGCACATAGGAGCTGTACTTCATATTGGGAGAAAACTTGTGAGATGTGAGCCCTGAGTCCAGAGAAGGAAGAGGGCAGGGTGAGGATTATGTCATCCCCGACTTAGACGGGGCTAAAAACGGCTTCCCGTAGGCAGAGGATGATACTCAGAACGGAGAAATCTTTTAATCAATCAATAATTTTTTCTCTTTTGCTTCTTTCATCAGTTGTTCTCTGAAGTCGGGATGGGCAATGTTGATCATTTCCTTGACTCTTGCCGTTATCGTCTTGCCCCTCAGATAGGCGGCGCCGTATTCCGTGACGATGTAATCCACGTCGGATCTAAGAGTTGTAACCACCGAGCCCGGCGGCAAGGCTGTCATTATTTTCGATATCACAGTGCCGGCCTTTTTGGTCGTCGATTCGAGAACAATAAAGGATTTTCCGCCCGGGGACAACCTTGCCCCGCGGACAAAGTTCACCTGCCCCCCGGTACCACTGTACTGCGAAAAGCCGATGGATTCAGCGCAGACCTGCCCCGTCAGATCGCACATGAGGGCGCTGTTAATGGAGATGAACTGGTTGTTCCGGCCAATAACATTCTCATCGGCAATATAGGAAATAGGGTATGCCTTAAGAGATTTATTTTTATGCAT
>JBKQTS010000067.1:0-6844 GCA_052143075.1 Syntrophobacteraceae bacterium
ATCTGATTAATCACGGTGAAACCGGCCTCAGCACCGCTTTCGACTTCCCAACCTTGATGGGATACGATACGGACTCTCCGCTTGCGCGGGGTGAGTGCGGCAAGTGCGGCGTTGCAATCGACACCCTGGAGGACATGCAGCGCTTGTTTGCAAACATCAACCTGGAGGATGTCACCGCGTCGATGACGATCAACCCTCCGGCTTCGATAATATGGGCCATGTACATAGCCAATGCCGAAAACGAGGGCTACTCCCGCAAGAAGCTTGGCGGCACAATTCAGAACGACTGCCTCAAAGAGTTCATAGCTCAGAAGACGCTTATGCTTCCGCCTGAGCCGAGCCTGAGACTGGTAACCGATACGGTTGAATTTGGAACCAGGGAGGCGCCCCGTTGGAACACCATCAGCATAAGCGGTTACCACATCAGGGAAGCCGGATCGACTGCCGTTCAGGAACTTGCTTTCACGATCTATGACGGCATTACCTATGTCGAGGAAGGAATCAAAAGGGGGCTGAAAGTCGACGAATTTGCCGGCCGGCTCTCCTTTTTCTGGAATTCCCATATCGATTTTTTCGAAGAAATAGCGAAGATGCGCGCGAGCCGCCGCATATGGGCAAGGATCATGAAAGAACGCTTCGGGGCGCAGGACCCCAGGTCCATGCTGATGCGTTTCCATACTCAGACGGCCGGGTGCTCGCTTACTTCACAGGAACCTTACAACAATGTCATCCGGACCACTACCGAAGCCCTTGCTGCCATTCTGGGCGGCACCCAGTCTCTGCATACCAATTCGCTCGATGAGGTCTACATGATTCCCAGCGAGGAAGCCGCGCTCATAGCCCTGCGCACCCAGCAGATACTGGCCGACGAATGTGGTGTCGCCAACGTTATCGATCCGCTTGCGGGCTCTTATTTCATCGAGGCGCTCACCGGCAAGATGGAGGAGGAAGTCAACGTCTATATTCGGAAGCTTGATGAAATGGGAGGGATGGTTGCGGCCATAGAACGCGACTACCCGCAGATGGAAATTGCCGATGCGGCTTATCATTTCCAGCGCCAGGTCGAGGCTGGGGACAAAATCATAATCGGGGTGAACAAGTATGCTTCCGGCCGGCCGGAACTCGAATTCGTCCTCAAGATAGATGAGGAGATCGAACGGATGCAGGTCGAACGCACCAACCGTTTCAAGGAAGGGCGCGACAAAGTCAAGTTCCAAAAAGCGATGGACGAGCTGAGGCGCAGATGCGAAGGCCCGCCGTGCTGGGAAAACAATGTCATGCCTGCCCTCATAGAGGCGGTCCGGGCTGGAGCGACCGAACAGGAATGCTGCGATCTGTACAGGGACGCCTTTGGAATCTATACGGATCCCGGGACTTTCTAGCTGGTCTCCATCCGGAAACGCGGGATGACGTAGGAGAATTTCACCTTATGAGAGACTGGCTGTTTTCGAGTTGGAAACCATCTGATGCGGAATTCAGTCGGACTTCTTCACTTCCATTAAGGAGGCAGGTTCCCATGGAAAAAGCGAGGAAACTTCGTATATTGGTTGCAAAACCAGGCCTGGACGGCCATGACCGGGGCGCCCGGGTTGTAGCTCGCGCTTTTCGCGATGCGGGCTTCGAAGTCATCTACACCGGATGCCATCAGACGCCGGAGCAGATCGTTAGTTCAGCCATCCAGGAAGACGTGGACCTGATCGGGCTAAGCATCCTCTCGGGAGCGCACACATATTCCTTTCCCCGGGTGCTGGAGCTTTTGTCGCAGAACAACGCCGAAGATATATCGGTGGTAGGTGGAGGCATATTTCCTATCGAGGACATCTCCAAACTCAAGGAGATCGGAATAAAGGAAATCTTCGAACCCGGCGCAAGACTCGAGGACATTATCGACTGGGTCAGCAACAACATCAGGCCGCGCGTGGGGGTTGTGCTGAAAAAATAGACAAACCGGAGATTCCGGGCGGCGCATTCCGGCCATCAAATCATTATGATTTACTGGAAATTCAACTCCACTGCCTACGGGGTTTAGCGCATGAGCATCATTGAACAGATCGTCTCAGGCGACGTAAGAAGCATAGCTCGCATCCTTCGAGATATAGACGATGAGATTCCCTCCGCCATGAACATTCTACGGGAACTCTATCCACACACGGGCAAAGCCTACGTTGTCGGTTTCACCGGCTCCCCGGGGGTTGGCAAGAGCGCTCTTGTAGACCAGATCGCAATCAACTATCGCAAGGCAGCAAAGACAATCGGGATTTTAGCTATCGATCCGACAAGCCCGTTTAGCGGGGGGGCCATACTGGGTGACCGCATCCGCATGCAGCGGCATTTTCTCGATCCGGGTGTTTTTATCCGCAGCCTTGCCACGCGCGGCCATTTCGGCGGCCTCTCAAAATCCACCAACGACATGGTAAACGTTCTGGACGCAGCGGGTAAGGACGTGATCATAGTCGAAACGGTGGGCGTGGGTCAGGACGAGGTGGAAATAGTAAACAGCGCCCACACAACCGTAATGGTTACAGTGCCGGGAATGGGGGATGAAATTCAGGCGATCAAGGCCGGCATAATGGAAATCGGCAATATTTTCGTTGTGAACAAAGCCGATCGCGAAGGCTCCCGCAAGACCGTCCGCGAACTGATGAACTTGATCGAGTTGGGCGCTGGAAGGCATAAGAATGAGGATTGGGAACCGCAGATCCTGGAAACCGAAGCCACAAAGGGCCGGGGGATCAAAGAACTCTATGAGGCAATCCAAAAACACAGGGCCTATCTTCTCGCCACCCACTCCGAAAAGTGGCGGCAAATTATGGAAAAGCGCGCCAGAATCCAGCTCATGGCCGCCCTGAAGGATCAGGCGTTCAGAACTATCCTCGAAAGGGTCCAAGGGCGCGGGGATTCCCTCGATGAAATGGTGCAGAAGATCGTTGACAAGGAGTCCGACCCCTATACGATCGTCCAGCAGATTATCGACAGGGAATTGAAATAATCAGGGGGCCGGGTTGAGAGTTTTTTCGGTCGTCTTCTTTTCTCCATCCTCTGTCTTCCGTCCTCCGTCCTCTGTCCTTGTTTGATCCCATTGACAATCGCAAGTGACATAAAAAAACCGGCGGCCCGCCTGGGCCGCCGGTTGCGTTTGCATTTAGCGCCGGCAAAAACGCCGAGCGTTGTTACTTCAAATGAGGAACGATCAGCAGCGCGACAATGTTGACGACCTTTATCATCGGGTTGATTGCCGGGCCGGCCGTATCTTTGTACGGATCGCCTACGGTGTCGCCGGTAACAGCCGCCTTGTGAGCGTCCGAACCCTTGCCGCCGTACATGCCGTCTTCGATGAACTTCTTTGCGTTGTCCCATGCGCCGCCGCCGCTGGTCATTGCGATGGCCTGGAACAGACCGGTGATGATCGCGCCGATGAGCATGCCGCCGAGGGCCTCTTTGCCAATCAGGAATCCGACAGCGACCGGTGCGACTACCGGGATGAGCGCAGGAACCATCATCTGCTGAATGGCGCTCTTGGTGACGATGTCAACGCACTTGCCATATTCCGGTTTTGTAGTCCCTTCCATGATGCCGGGGAGTTCACGGAACTGGCGGCGAACTTCCTCCACAACCCCGCCTGCAGCCTTGCCAACCGCCTCCATCAGAAGCGAGCCGTAGAAGTATGGCAGGAGGCCGCCGATAAAGAGGCCGACGATGACCATGGGGTTCGAGAGGTCGAATATGGCCTGGCCGGGGACCGACCGGGAGTATTCGGCGAAAAGGACCAGGGCGGCAAGAGCGGCCGAACCGATCGCATAACCCTTTGTAACGGCCTTGGTGGTGTTGCCGACCGCGTCAAGGGGATCCGTGATAGCCCGGACACTTTCGGGAAGTTCCGCCATTTCGGCGATGCCGCCTGCGTTGTCCGTGATGGGGCCGTAAGAGTCGATAGCGACAACGATACCGGTCATGGAGAGCATCGCAACGGCGGAAAGGGCGATTGCAAAAAGGCCTTCACCGGGATGACCCGAGAAACCGCCGCCAAGCTGATAGGCCCACACGATCGCGCCGCAGATAACCAGGGCAGGGGCGGCCGTGGACTTCATGCTGACTGCAAGACCCGCGATAACATTGGTCCCATGGCCGGTTTGGCTGGCTGCGGCAATGTGCTTGACCGGGTTGAAGCTCTTGGAGGTGAAGTACTCGGTGATCATAACGATCGCGCCTGTCAAAACCAGACCAATGAGCGCTGTGGTGAAAACGCTCATCGCCGTGAAGCCGCCCGTCTTTAGGTCAGGTTGCTTCAGGAACCAGTCGGATGCAAAATAGAAAGCCACCGCCGCAAGAATACCAGCGACTGCAAGGCCTTTATAGAGCGCGCCCATGATGTATTCGTTCTTGCCAAGGCGTACGAAGAAGGTGCCGATGATCGAAGCAATGATCGAGATGCCTCCGATCAGAAGGGGGAATTCCACCCAGAGGCTATCCGCGCCGAAAACCGTTTTTGCCAGCAGCATTGCCGCGACCAAGGTAACCGTGTAGGTCTCGTAGAGGTCTGCCGCCATGCCCGCGCAGTCGCCGACGTTGTCGCCGACGTTGTCGGCGATAACCGCTGCGTTTCTAGGATCGTCCTCGGGGATTCCGGCTTCCACTTTGCCTACCAGGTCTGCGCCTACGTCAGCGGCCTTGGTGTAGATACCGCCGGCGATACGAGCGAAAACGCTCATGAGTGAGCAGCCGAAGCCAAGGCCGACAAGAGCTTCGAATACCTTGTCAACGGGCGCAAACGATTTGACAACCAGGTAATAGCCGGTGATGCCGAGAAGTCCCAGACCTACGACCATGACCCCTGTAACCGACCCGCCTTTGAAAGCGACCGAAAGGGCTGCGTTCAGGCCCCGTTTTGCGGCTTCCGTCGTGCGCACGTTGGCTTTCACCGATACCATCATGCCGATGTAACCCGCAAGGGCCGAACCGCATACGCCGATTAGAAATCCGATCGAAGTCCATTTGCCAAGTAAGAACAGCACTCCGGCAAGCACCACTGCGACGACGGCGACGGTCTTGTATTCCCTGTTCAGAAATGCTTCTGCGCCTTCCCTGATCGCTTCCGAGATCTGCTGCATTTTTTCGGAACCGGCGCTCTGCTTGGAAACCCATGCTGCGGTCGCCAGAGCATAGACGACGCCGAGACCCCCGCATGCGAGGGCAATCATCGTGATCACACTTGCATTCATTTAATCCTCCTCGTTGAATTGTTTTGATCTGGTTGGTAACTTTTGAGAGGCAGGGGCCGCCCCTCTACTTTAGCCTGATTCCCTTACAGTCCTCCTTACAGCAATATAATTCCGTAACACCGCTTGCATCGTTTCTTGGGCTAAAGTCACTTAACTTTTTGAAAAGACAGTCTTTTTTACGTGGGTTGTTCCGTCTCGCTCCGGCAGGGTTCGGCTGATGAACCGGATCTAAACTGATTAGCCAGGGGGGAGCGGAAATGAGGCGGATGCAGGCTCACACTACGTAGACATACTTCGTCAAAACCTTCCAGAGTTTTGCCTGACAACTGAAGGACCATAAAAATACGATGGCTTCCCACGCGCGCGACAAACCTAATGGAAGCCCTTCGGCTTGTCAAGAAAAAGTCACATTTTATCAGAAAAAGTGATTCTTTCGAAATAAAGAAAGGCAGTTTCAGGATGGGCCGAGGGGGATTTTAACGCCGAAGCTTTCCCTGAAATCTCAAGGGTGAAGTTGGGAAGGGTGAAATTTTCACTCTTCACTGTTCCAGGTCGTGGTCTCTAAATCTCGACTTCGTCTCCAGGTTCAGGCGCCGATACCCTGAGATCTTTGACCTCTCCACTCACCCGCAAAATGTCCTCCCGCCTCTTGCGCCGTTCATCTCGCTCGATGTGCACCAGGGCGAGCGAGTGGGCCTTGGCCCTACGGGCGAAATCGATGCAGTTCATGATGTTTCCGTGTCCCGGGGTATCTGTATCCAGGCGGAAAGCCTCGTGAATCACGAGGTCTGCGCCCTGCGAAATCGAGAGTGTTTCATCGGTCGGGGACCCGTCTCCGCTGTAAAAGAGCGACTTGGAGCCCCTTTCCATTCGCACGGCCAGGTCTCTTTGAGGGTGCCCGGTTACGGCGCTTCGCCATTTAACACCGGCGGCTTCCACCACCTCTCCCGGTTCGACCGTCAGAAAACGGAGATCGTAAACAAGCTTGTCCAGGAGGGACGGATAGGCCAGCCTGAGAGTTTGTGTCACTATTTTGTCTATTTCGCGCTGGCCAAGGATCAGTAGAGGCTTTCTACGTTTCATCTCCTGGAATCTGCCAACCAGGGCGGGCAGGCCGAAAAAATGGTCTCCGTGAAAATGGGATATCCAGATCGCGTCGAGGTCGTCCGGATCCCGGGAGCTTTTCCAGAATGAAGGGGGGACGGTAGAGCCGCAGTCCAATAATATCGAACTTTCATTGCGCTCATCTCTTGTCCGCACCCAGATGGAAGTGTTTGGAAGGTCCTCGTCGAATGCTTCGCCGACACCGATGAATTTTATTTTCACTGTCTTGCCCTCCTGTCAATTATGGCGCATTTATACCGGTAAACCGAATTTGCTTTAAATACCGCGCGTCTTAAATTATTCGGGAAATATGGACAAGTATTAACATAGCTTTAATATTGCATTCTGGAGAAATCTCATGACGGCAAAAGACAAATTTGAACTGATTTTCGAGAGGGAAATTGCAGAACTCAAAGGTCTGGTCCGGTTCTACAGGCACATACAGAGCGGCGCTCAAGTCCTTTCGATCATAAACGATGACGACAACAAAGTTTTTGGGGTCTGTTTTCGCACGCCACCTC
>JBKQTS010000068.1:0-8347 GCA_052143075.1 Syntrophobacteraceae bacterium
GGGAAGATAAACAGCCAGACCGTGTTTTCTATGCCTCCTGTGACGAAATAATATACGAACAACATCCCTGTCCCGATGACGATCAATTTGCATGCCCGATCGACATTGCCGCCGCGGCGGACATAGCGAATAACTCCAAAAAAAAGGAGAGAAAGGCAAAGGTCCAGGATGAAGTTCAGAATGTCCTGCATATTCCGGTGCGCGGCCAGGTATAAAGAGCCGAATACAAGCAGGGTGGGGATGCCGGCGATGCACATTAAATTTGCCAATACGCCTCTGTAGACAACCTGCCGCGGGGCGTCTTCACTCAAATTTCCGACAATGGTAAATCTGAACAGCTTCATGGGCTCCATAAATGATGCCAGTGCAGAATCGAGAGAGTTACAGTGCACAGTATTATTCTTCGTCAAATAAATACTCGGAATGGAGGACATAATTGATTAAAGAAAAGTGTAGTTGTTTAACCTTTTTGGGGTTCGGCGCCAGCGCGGAGTAAAGGCCCCCCGGGTCCACACCACAGCCTGACATCCACATCTTCGGAATCTCTTAGTTGCGGATTTCCCACTGTACGAATGCAGTAACCTCGATTCGAGCCAGTCCCGTATCTGAAAAGCGCTCCGTCAATTGCAGTTTTTATTCAAACTGCGGGCAAACAGAAGTATAGTGAGACCGCAGGTGGAAATTTCGCCGGAGGGGTAATTCCCATTGTCCCGAGGTAGAGACGCAAAAGCCGAACCTTTTGTGCCGGAATCAAAAAATATTGTCCGTTCTTGCCCTGCTGGTTACGCTGGCGGTACTCAGGTCTGTGGATCGATCTCTATGCGCGGCCGCCGTTCTTTTGCCGCTCTGGTTTATAATCTATCGTCCCTTGAGCCGGGTTGAAATCGTATCCTTCACTATCGCCGCTGTGTTTTTCCCGATCCAGGACTATGCCATGGGGAGGTCCGGAGGATCTTCTTCAAACAGCGTGACGTATTGATGATTCCCTGGTATGAGCCGTTTCTGTGGGGATTTTATTACATCAATATGAAACGGTTCATAGGGGAAGGGGACAAGAGGGCAGTGCTCGATAAAAGAAGTCTCTTTGGCTTTTTGGTAACAGCTCTCGTTTTTCCCCTGTTTTCAAGATCGTCCGGCCTGCTTCTACTGACGAGTATCGGCTCCACGGCAATTCTTTTCATCATGTTTCACGACCTCCTGGGACTTTATTTAGCTGCTTACGCGCTGGGACTCGGTTTTGTCGTGGAACTTTTTGGAGTTTCCTCCGGGCTCTGGTCATATCCCCCCCAACCGGATTTTATGGGTATTCCTTACTGGTGTGCGACGATGTGGCTGAGTGTGGGGATACTGGGGCGGAGATTTCTATTCCCGTTGGCCGGATGGATAGACGGTATGCTGATGCATGCGAAGCCTGCCCCTGCAACATCTAATCCGAGGAAGGATCATGGTTCAGCCATGGAGAGACGTAAAGAATGAAGAACCGGATAGAGATAAGGGGAGTTAGCAGGACTAAATCCTGGAGTACCTCCCCGGAGAGAGAATTCCCTGGGGGTCCAGGGCCTGTTTGAGCTTTTGGACCACGTCCCAGAAAACATCGTCTCCGCCCACCAGCCCGGCCATGGATTGGATGCCCAATCTGTAAGGAATGTAGCCTTTGTCCATGCATGCCCTGAATAATTCATCGTGGCATTCAGCCGCACGTTTGGTCTCGGCCGGATCGCTCTTGTCGTAGAGGATGGGCAGGGTGCAGTCGAAGCTTCGCTCGTTTACGGCGCTAAATGTTATGCATTCCTCGAAACCATGCCTCGCGAAAATAGGGCGAATTACCCCGATGAATTCCTCTGCGTTTTCTTTTGTCAGGGGCACGACGGGAGATAGCCAGATAAGTCCGCAACTGTCTTCGGCAGGATCGATGTCGCGGGGCGGGACGGGTTTTTTCATCCTCCAGTAAGGGGTCGGGAGACCAACTTCGCCTGGCCGCCCTTTCATCATTGCCAAGGATGGTTTCAGCGCTTTGAGTAGCTCGGAAATGTTCATGCCCGTCAGGAGCCCGATAAGTTTTGGAAACCGTTCAGCCAGGCGGAGCGTCTGCTCGGAAATAAAATTGATCCTTGCTGCCTTCCCGCGCAACAATCTCTTTATGACCTTTTTTGCCGCGCTTACCTCTTCACTGGCGCCGTAGAGCGCGGTCACCCCGTTCCATGCGCCCACCCTTTTTTCAGCTGCCATTTCGCTGTAGACGGCCTCGCTCAACGGGGTTTCTCCAGACATTTCTTCCCACGGATAGCGAGTCAGCATGGTAAGTGCGCGGTTTCGGTGAACTACCTTTATGGAACCCTTAACCACCCTGTTGAGCAGCAGCCATCTCAGGGCATCTATCAGCCGGCCCAGGTCGCTCTCTTTGTCACAGAAAAAATAGCAGGCCTCGAACCGTTCCGGCTCAGGCATAAGCCAGACGCCAATTTTGGTTACAATTCCGAAATTTGACTGGGTAAAAAGGCCGTCTAGGTAAGGCCCCACACCGTATTTGTACACGTTGGCGGCCTTGGCCGTCCCAAAGTGCCCAAAACCGGTCCGTAGGACCTCCCCATTGGCCAGAACGATCTCCATGCCACACATTGAAGCGAAATGGTCGCCGTATGGGGTGATCCCGTATCCCCGCTCAAGGGCGTTTCCCAGCACACTGCAGGCAGGACCGGAGCCGGTCGGGTCTATCATAAGTCCCGTTTTCCCCGAAGTTAATTTATCGTGGAGTTGGCGCTGGGTAACACCGGGCTCAACTACTGCGTAAGCAAGTTTTTCGTTTACCTCGACGATCCGGTTCATCCTGCTGAGGTCGAGGATGACGTTGCGGTCCCGGACCGGGTTCGCGGAACCATATCCCCAGTTTTTTCCGGTGCTTATTGGATAAAGTCTGATATTGAACCTGCTGGCGATGGCTACAATACGCCGGATTTCATCTACCCCACCGGGCAGCAATACCCCATCGATCACCCGTTCCACGGGAATAGTGCAGCGGTGATATCTTCTGATTCTTTCAACGTTGTCCAGAACAAACTCTTCGCCTACTACTCTCCTAAATTCATCAAACGCTTGCTCCACCATTTTCAACCCCCTCCGGGAGCCTGCCCGGGCACGTCCATCTCAGTATAGATCGGGACCTCGGCCGAAGAAGCCCGGCCCGGCAGATTCGGCGATTACTTGCAAACTACAGGCCTGTCAGACTCGGATAGCTGTTTAGGAGAAATTCCTTCTGGCTCCGGTTCAGTCCATCCGGGATAGATTTTTCCAGAAGCAGGAAATATTTCACATTTTCGGGAGTCCAGTAGCTGTTGCCGTTACCGGGAGAATCCTCTCCCGGTAAGACAGCCCATGTTTTCTCCGAAGCCCTGAACCCTGCTTCCCCATGGAAATAGGCATGCACATTGCAATCGAAATCGAGCCCGTCATACGCGGATTTCAATTTTTCCTTGTAACGGTCCATATTTACACGCAAGGCCACTGCCGGAGCATTAACCCTCGGGTAATAACGCTGCGGCCCGAGTTCTTCGAACAGCAGTATATGCTTGTAGAAACGGACGTGCCTGGGGTTCACGGCGATGCAGATGTCGTTCACGCCGCGATCCAACGAGTATAGATACGCTACCTTGCTTATGAACATGAAAACGTTAATCCATCGGAGATTCGCGGGAGTCACCAGCGCCGAGAGTTCCACAATTTTGCGACCCTCAGACCTGAGCCCGTCAAGCTCCTTCTGATACAGTTCGTCCATCGGGAGACCAAACTGCTCAGTGTCGAAGATCTCGGCGAGAGTGGAAATGACGGTTAGATAAGACTTGGCCACAAATATGACTGTTTGAGGCAGCAGAGTATGGGTACCGAAAAGCATGCCATGAGGCTTTGCAGTGCCCAGATACCCCATTCGCAGGTAAGTATCGTGAACGAGAGAAAAAGCCTGCTTATACTCGTCAATATCCCCGGCGATCTTTACAGCGGGTCTGTCAATCTCATCAAGTCGCCATTTTAAGAGCCCCGAGCGTTTGATGCGAATCGTCCGTCTTCTTTCCGGCGAAAAAGCTCCTTCAAACATTGGACCCCCTCCCTTGTCCTTCTTATCTATTTCCACAAAGAGAGAACTGTATATCTCATAAAACAAATAAACACAATTTTTTGTAGCTTTTCACCACGGAAAACGCAGAGGAACACGGAGGGTCATTGCATCTGCGCGGCGCCATTTTCCCTTAGTGGCTGAGTGTTTGGGGCTGGCTAGCTTAGAGGCTAATTCCGTACTGTGGTCAGGAGCTCACATTAACGGCTACCGTGACCGGCGCAGGCGGTAATCCCACCGGCACTGTGCAGTTCGCGATCTAATTTTGGATCGCCTGTGTCCCTCTCCACCATCTACATTCTTAAGAAGGCATACATTGATCTTGCCCATTTTCCAGAAAACAGCGCCTCACGGTAAGTTATGTGGACTTTGCAAAGCCTGTGTGTGCAGATGCTTCGAAGATTTGTTACCTACAGCGGCGTGCTGCCGACGTGCAATACAGCATTTTATTTGCTGCGATATTTCCATAGTCACTACCCCGGAGAACGTTTCATTTTCAGGTGTTCCTTAAAGCTTATTCCGCACCGCGAACAGTGTTCGTCACCTTCATAATTGAGTTTGCCACAGTTACTGCACTCGGTGACGCCGAGGAGGTGGTGTTTCTTAAGATAGTCTGCGATGTATTTTCGAGAAGCTTCATCCCGACTTTCTGGACGGTATGGCGTTTCGCTAACATCCAAACTGGTAGCTACGTCCAGAAGGAGATCAGAAAAGATTTTATCCATACATTCTTCGCGAGTAAAACCAAGGTCTAAAGCGTCCTCGTCCGACACATCCTCATAATCCAGGCTCATACCGGTAGGACAGCCATCATCCGCTCTTTCCAGTTCATCGCCCTCATATTTCTCAAAGTCGGCATCATGGATCGTTCTGCTCATGAATTTTCCCCTTTTAGAAAATATTTGAATTGAATTCACGCGCCCACCGAGTTCGGCAGTTTGGACATAAGATCGGCATAGTACATAAAGGACTTAAAAAGGAACTTGGCTCATCCCGCAGTCGATAACGAAAATTTCATTATTCGCTATTGCAAGCAAATCTAATTTTCAGAATGTCCTCAACCTATCTCACACCTGCAGCACCACCAAAATCTTTCTCTGGCTTTCCTCAAGAGCTACCGCAGTTTGACCTGAAGAAATCCAGATTCCAACGCAATCGAGCGATTCAAAGCCCGCAAAGATATTTACCTCGAAGTTGCAAAGGCTTTTGTTGGAGATAGCGGTAAGGATTGCTCAGATTTCAGGAAGGTAGCCAAAACGATAGTGTTGGGCGTGAACTACGGAAGGTCAGAATACTCGATCCATCAGGAATTGACCGAAATGGGCATTCAATTAAGCCTTGATGAGGTGAGATCGTTCTCAGTGAGCTACTATAGGATGTTTGAGGGAGTATTTAGACGTAGCCGTAAGCCAGGGAAAAGTAATTGCACGCTGTAGATTTTCGCGGCAGGGGCAGGCCTTGCCTGAGACGAATAACAAGCCCCGAGCAAGACTCGCCCCAACCAAGTATCCGACGTGGAGTAATCGGATAGGGCATCAGGTTAGATGAGTGCGGGACAGAAAACATCATAGAACAACCAGGTCTTCAGCGACATCAGCTATCTTATGTTTCTTCCCTTTCGGAACCCTGACAATAACCCCCGGCTCGAGGCTAAAGTCCCCCACACCCTCAACCCACATGACGGCTTTCCCCTGCAAGGGAAAAAGAATATCGTCCTGACTCTGATGAATGTGCTCGGGGACTTCCCTGCCCGCCGGCACATTAACCAGCATGCAGGTGACGTTCAGATTGTGCTCTTTTGAAGAGATAAGGGGCTTTATTGAAACTCCGGGGGCAACCGCGTGGGGCGCCCACGCAATTTCATCGACTTTTCTATTGATCTCCGTATCCAATTCCATATCTCCTTTCTCGAATGGGCGTAAGGTGTGAGGTCTGTTACTTAGTTCCGCCGGCGACCGGTCCGACGGTTCAACTTGCCTCAGGCTTTATCGAGCCATAGGGCAGGGAATTTCCCATCACCTCCGGGAAGAACCGGAATCATCTGGAATAATGCGCCAACTTCTGCAGTCTACGTCCAAACTGCATGCTGAGATTGGATTCTTACCCAAAAAATCTCCGGTTCACTCCGGAAGCACCAACAGCATACAATTTTCCCAATAGAATATGCAAGTTAGACGTGCGTGGAACTGGTTTTTGCGATTTTCCGACACACCTCCTCCCACAGTTGGTTAAATTGTCCCCGTCACGCCAGGTTGCAGGGTCAGGAGAATAGAATGCCGTAATACCGGCCTGATGGGAAAGCCGACGCAATATGGGCATACCACTTCCTGGCAGACCATGTTCACATGCTGATTCTCATTCCGCCAAAGCATGGTGTCTCACAGGTTGTTGGCTTCATCAAAGGCAAGAGTGCTATCCACATTGCCAGGGTCTTCCAAGGGCGAAAGAGGGACTTCACAGGCCATAACTTTTGGGCCAAAGGTTATTTCGTGTCAACAGTTGGCAGAGACGAGAAGATCATTCGGGAATACATCAAGAAACAAGAGGCCGAAGACAAACGCCTTGACCAACTGCAAATGTTCTAAAGGTCGCCACCTTTAAGGTGGCAATTGGTTTACAACCGCTTTGAGCGGTCCATGATTTTCCAGGCCTCCTGCTTGGCCGGAGGTATCTAACTCAATGTGCCTGCTTATTTGGATTTTGTCTTCTTGCCGGGCTTCGGTAGCTTTCCGAGCTGAACCACCAGGCGGAGTGCTTCATTGACCGCCTCGTCCGTTGGAAAAGCCTCGGCTACATCCTGGTCCAGCAGAACCAGGTTGGCGCCTTCACGGAACCGATCCGCGTATTTGCCCTGGACACCTTCCTTGAGCAGATCTCGAAGATCGTATTCTGCCCGAAGCTCGTCACCTCTTTCGTCTTTGGATTTCTTCTTCATATGTCTCTCGCTCTCCACGAGTGAGCTCCCGTGCACTGAGGATACGGATTCGGCCCCTCCGGTCAGTATGAGCCACCATCAAGAGCCGACCGGAAGCCGCGAATCCGAAGGTAATAAACCGGTCCTCCTCTTCGGAATGATCTGGGTCAAAGGTAGTGATACTCAGTGGATCCTTGAAAACAGTAGCGGCATCTTTGAAAGCAACTCCGTGCTTTCGCAAATTCATCTTCGCTTTAGTAGGATCCCATTCATATTGTAACATGATTCAATCTCATGCGCGCTGAGAACAAACCCTAATTCTGGCATCAATGCCGAGAAGACTGCATGTGTTCTTAGCGATCATTGGATATGGCCCTTGAGACCGGCAGAAATTTCAAATCAGGGGATATTATTGACATAAAAGGGAAAGGATAGCAACGATACTTGTTCGATGGAACAGAGTTCCCGCAGGGAGGTTATGCACCCGGGCAACACCGCTCATTATGGCCGACTCGTGGCTTGGGGCGCCTATTACACCGTCCAAATAGACCTCGTATGACAGACTTCATAACAACCCTCAACAATCATTTGGTGAAAAGCTCTCGCTGACATCCCTTAGCGATGTACTTCGCGTAGCGCGGAAGGCGACCGCTCGACGTGTCTATGATCAACTTTGGGTGTGCGCGGGATGCCTTCTAAGACCAGGATCGCCCATTTTTATAATCTTTTGAGCCTTGATTCAGGTACTCCGTGTGGCCCGACGCTGTGGCGCCCGATCACGAACGCCACGTCCCTGAACACCGCAGAGTGAAGTCGATTCCGTTCAGCGTTTAACAACCCTGGAGTATCGAAAAACCTTGTAAAGACATTAGACTTAATATAATGTGATAGGAGGTTGAAGTGGGAAGTCATGACCTGCGAATGTCCGCAGGAACGCAAACCCCTTTCCGCGTTAAGAGTCGAAGATCCTTCCCCGTCCCTTGAGACATGTGAAACCACACAATAACTTTGGCGCGGAACAAGGCTCATGACGGTGGCATCGCTTGCATACGCCTACGGCGCCGCAAGCATCGTTTCACGGGTTCTCTCCGCGATTCGGCCTGAAACGCCCAAAGATCTTCGTTCATACGTTATATTGCCCGCAGTTCGGGGGATGTAGACGTGAAAACTTTAATGACGCTGCTTTCGCCTCAATTACACTAGTACCATGTAACATTTACAATTTCGGATAAAGATGCTTCAGCTTTATGCGTGCATCGGTAGTAGAAAATCGCCATTGGATCTTGGATCGCCGATTGTTCCTGTCGTTTTCCCATGCGGTGATA
>JBKQTS010000069.1:0-4578 GCA_052143075.1 Syntrophobacteraceae bacterium
TGATCGCCTCGGCCGTTGGAGTAGATGAATTCCATTCTGAATTGCTGCCCGAGGATAAAGTCCGGCTGATCTCGGAACTCAAGACAAAATTCGGCGGGATTGCCATGGTCGGAGACGGAATCAACGACGCGCCGGCGCTGGCCGCCGCAACAGTAGGCATCGCCATGGGGGCCATGGGCTCGGACGCTGCAATCGAAACCGCCGACATAGCGCTCATGTCCGATGACCTGTCCAAAATACCGTGGCTTATTCGCCACTCCAGAAAAACGATGGCCGTAATCAGGCAGAACGTGTTTTTCGCCCTGTTGGTAAAAGCCCTGTTCATCTGCATGGCGGCCGCAGGCGTCGCCACCTTGTGGGAGGCGATTGCCGCCGATATGGGAGCTTCGCTGCTTGTTATCTTCAATGGGCTGCGCTTGCTGAGGATTGCGGACCCGGGCGGTGACAAAAAATATCCCGTCCTCTGCCGCTCCGAGTTAGCCTGCTGCACAAACCCGAGGCTGTAGGGGCGTAGTTCATCCCCCCGCCCGTAAGGGGTAGCCGCTTTTGCTCCCTGCTCCTTGCTCCCCGCTCCTTGCCCCTCCTCATCACTCATCATTCATCATTCATCACTGCAGGGAATCCAGCCTTTCTATAAGTTCTCTGAAATCCTCAGGCAGAGGAGCCTTTGCCAAAACAGTGGCGCCGGTGACCGGATGGGTGAATTCGAGCCTGACCGCGTGCAGCATCTGGCGTCGCGTGCCAAGCAGCAGATCTCGCACCGGGACCGATTTGACGTTTCTAGCCCGCCTCTTGTCCCCTCCATAAGTCTCGTCGCCGACAACCGGGTGTCCGATATGGCTGAGATGCACCCTGATTTGATGCGTCCTGCCCGTTTCAATCTGTACCCTCAGCAGCGCAGTCTCACCCCAGCCCCTCTCGACTCGCCATCGTGACAGGGCCTCGCGGCCTTTTTTCTGAAGAACTGCTATTTTTTTCCTGTGTGTTGGATCTCTGCCAAGCAGCGACGAGATCTCTCCCTCGCTTTTCGCCGGACTCCCGTAAACCAAGGCGAGGTATTCCTTCCTGACTCCCCTTTCCTTGAACTGCCTCACCAGGTTCAAATATGCACGCTCGCTTTTTGCCACAACGAGCGCCCCGGAGGTATCCTTGTCCAGACGGTGAACAATTCCGGGCCTAAGAGGCGAACCCTGAACGGCCAGGCGCGGAGAATGGGCGAGCAGTCCATGCACGAGCGTCCCTTCGGAGTGACCTGCCCCTGGATGGACCACAAGGCCCGGCGCCTTGTTCACGATGAGCAGGTCCTCGTCTTCGAAAAGAATCTCCAGACCCATCGGCTCAGGCTTGAGTGCCTCATCGGATACCCGTCCGCGTACCTTCGCCACGATGAGGTCGCCCGTCCGGGTCTCGTAGCTCGGCTTCGCGGGATTTCCATTTATCAGGACCAGATCTTCTTTTATCAGCTTTTTGAAATGGCTGCGCGAAAGGTCCGGAATCACCCTGCTCAAAAACACATCGAGCCTTTGTCCGCTTTGTTCGTTTAAGACTACGAAAGAATATTCGTCGTTTGAATTTTCAGTCTCTATCAATGGAGTCCGTCTCCTGATGGCGGGGCCTTGGACCCACGTGTAATGCACATGGCAAAATGCCCATGTGCAATCATGGAAGCGATCCGGATTTGTGCAAGATTTTTGTTTATACACGAATTCACATGTAAATTGGAATACTTATCAAATCTGCATTTTTCAGCCGCCTCTAAGCCTCTGTCCGCGCGCAAGCCGGCGCCGAAAGCTTATGTGTGACTAAACATTTTGAAATCCTTTGATAAAATGCAGGCCCTGGGCCGCTTGTTAAAAAAATCTCTTGACTCTGAAAGTCGATTTCTGTAAATTAACGGCAGATGACTGAACTTGGGCATCGTGCAGCGAATTTGCGTCTGTAAACGGTTGTCGCTGCTGATTCCTCAGTTTCAAAATCGCTCTTTGAAAAGGCCGGAGGTGGCAAGCCAGAGCGTGAAATTTGGCGCAAATTGCCCGACCCCTCGTGTGCCAAAATATGGCTTCTCGGTTTTAGGACGTTTTCAATAGTGCAGGCTGATAAAAACCTGCGCTTTATGTTGTTGCTGTGACATTTATTCTTGATGTTGGTTGGTGCTTCGTTTCTTACTCCCTCTTGGTAGAGGCAAATGGAGGAAAACGCTATGGCTGAAGCCAGTCCAAAGAAGGATGCCGACGACGGGAGAGACCCCCGTTACAAAGGCATCGACCGCGTTCTAAAAAGACTGCAATTCAAACAAGACGCTCTGATAGAAGTGTTAACTGCGGCTCAGGAAGCCTTCGGCTATCTTCCCGAAGAGGTGATGATCTACGTCGCCAGGCAGCTCAAGCTGCCCTTCAGTTGGGTCTACGGAGTGGCCACCTTCTACCATTTCTTCTCACTCAAACCTCAGGGAAAACACAACGCTATCGTATGCCTCGGAACGGCCTGCTATGTAGGGCGGGCAAACGACATAGTTGATGCGGTTTCCAAAGAGTACGACCTTGAGCCGGGCCACACGACGCCGGACGGCGAGCTGACCCTGACCACGACCCGTTGCCTTGGGTGCTGCGGCCTTGCGCCGGTCGTCGTATTCGAAAACCAGGTCCTCGGAAAAGAAACCCCTGAAACCACTGTTGAAAAGCTGAAATATGTTCTTGCCGGCGGGAGCATGGGGACGGTCTTCCAAACCGAAGCTGCACAGGAGGAAACTGCCACAGCCTAGTCGTTGCAGAATCGGTTACAGTCTGAATTTCGCTCATCTTTAAAGCTGAGCGCAGTGAATCGTTCAGAACTCAAGGAGCATACAGCGTTATGAACCGAATGGAACTCTTGGAAATGGCCCAGAATGAACTGGACCGCCAAAAGCAATTCCGCTGCCGGCTGCTCGTCTGTGCCAGTACTCCCTGTATTTCTTCCGGAGCCCTGGCAGTTGAGGACGCCTTGAAGAAGGCCGTGGAGGCCGAGGGGCTTCAGACCGAGATTGAAACGGTCGGCACCGGCTGTCTTGGCCCGTGCAGCCGCGGCCCTTTGGTGACAGTTCAGTTCGAGGGAAAACAGGACGTCATATACGAAGGGGTAACCAGCGAGCTTGCTAAGCTGATAGTCGCGAAGCACTTGAAAGGCGCATCGGTCCCCGAGCTCGATGCTAAGGAGATCGCGCCGGACTGGCCCTTTTTTGCTAAACAGAAAAAACTGGTCTTGGCCGAAAGCGGCACGCTGGACCCCGAGAAGATCGAGAGCTACATAGCTCGAGGCGGCTACACCGCTATCGGACAGGCCCTGCGGGAAATGTCCGCCGAGGAAGTCTGCACCACGATGGTCAATAGCGGTCTTCGCGGACGCGGTGGCGCGGGTTTTCCCACCGGCCTCAAATGGAACATGGTCCGCAAAGCGCCGGGTGAGCGCAAGTATGTAGTCGCAAACGGCGACGAAGGCGACCCCGGGGCTTACATGGACCGCACCCTGATGGAATCCGATCCCCACCGCGTACTGGAAGGAATGGCCATAGCCGGTTTCGCGGTAGGCGCCGACCAGGGTTTTATCTATGTGCGCGGTGAATATCCTCTGGCGGCAAAACGCTTGGAAAAGGCCATCAGGCAGGCGGAGCGCAAGGGCCTTCTCGGCTCCCGCATACTGGACAGCAACTTCAATTTCCGGATCGATATCCGCATGGGCGCGGGCGCATTCGTGTGTGGCGAGGAAACAGCGCTCATGCAGTCGATCATGGGACGCAGAGGGCAGCCGGTGCCCCGCCCGCCTTATCCGGCAAACCGGGGTTTGTGGGGCGGCCCGACCCTGATCAACAATGTGGAGACATTTGGAAACATTACCTGCATCATTCTCAAGGGCGCTGAATACTACGCTTCGTTCGGCACCGACAAGACCAAGGGCGCAAAGATTTTTGCCCTTGCCGGTAAAGTCAAAAACACCGGCCTCATTGAAGTTCCCATCGGGATCACCTTGCGCGAAATCGTCTATGACATAGGCGGGGGAATTCAGGGCGGGCGCCCGTTCAAGGCAGCCCAGACCGGAGGCCCTTCGGGCGGATGTATCCCGGCTGAATATCTGGATACGCCGATAGACTATGAAACCCTTCAGAAGCTCGGATCGATCATGGGTTCGGGCGGTCTGATCGTAATGGACGACCAGAGCTGCATGCCCGACGTGGCCAAGTTCTTCATGGAATTCTGCATGGATGAGAGCTGCGGCAAGTGCGGCCCGTGCCGGGGTGGAACGGTGCAGATGCACCGCATTCTCACCAAGATCACGGACGGGAGCGCCACGATGGAAGACCTGCCAAAGCTGGAGGAGCTCTGCCTGATGGTGAAGGAGGCCAGCCTGTGCGGGCTTGGCAATACCTGTCCTAACCCTATCTACAGCACGCTCCGCTATTTCAGGGATGAATACGAGGCGCACATAAAAGACCATCACTGCCCGGCAGGAGTATGCCAGTTCACGGAGACGCCGCTTAGAATCGCTGTGGCATGATCCAACAAGCATGAATTTCAAATGGAGGCGCAAAAATGTCAATTGTCACAC
>JBKQTS010000070.1:0-60741 GCA_052143075.1 Syntrophobacteraceae bacterium
AGGGATCAAGGGCATCGGCAGGGTGCGGCCTCACAAAAGATCGGCCGCGAACTGGGCACTCACAAAAGATCGTGCCCGGACTCGAAGCATTGGCCTGCGGTTACGATGCGAAGCCCGGACCTGAACGAAGTGAGGGTCCAGCGTTTAACGCGCTTCCTCGATGTTACCTGCGAACCCGAACGAAGCGAGGGTTCAGCTAAACGAGACGGCAAGCCGCTTTCTTCGGCTTTCGCCCTCCTTCCCCGCCTGCCGGCTAAGTTTCTCGATCGCGCTTCGCGGCCCGCGTCGTCGAGCGGAAAATGTTTGTCACGTTCAACTGCAGTCTTTCAAATTCCCCGCCTGGCTTCTCGGCGGATTGTCGATCGCTCATTTTGACTCAACCCGGCTATGACGGCAGTAAACCAAAAATTCCCATGATGTTTCCAGGATGTTTCCATGGCACAGAAAAAGATTAACGATGACACACTCTTACAACTGATCCGGGATGGAAACAGCCCGGCCGAGGCAGCCGGTTTTTTTGCCGGCGTCAAGCTGCGGAAATGTTCGGCAAGAGAAGACAAAACTCGACATCAACTTCAACCTCCTTGCCAACTGTTTCACTTTGAGATGTTTTAAAACATGATCTCCCTTGACATTACACGCCGGCAATCTATAATCCCACCCGTTATGCTACACTTAACATAACGGCCTCTCCGTTCCGCGGCCCCATGGGTGCGGATATGAGGCACTATGAGATCTTGAGATGAGTATAGGACAACATTCTTTCGAGGAATACTTAAGTTTGGTGAAGTCTTTTCACGGCTACACCGCGCCCGGTTTGGTGGCGGGGGGGTTCATGGTGGACCTTGCCCTTAGCCGCATGCCGGACGGGGTGTTGTTTGAGGCGGTTTCCGAAACGAGAAACTGCCTCCCCGACGCCGTACAATTGCTCACGCCATGCACGGTCGGAAACGGCTGGCTGAAAATTATGAACCTGGGGCGGTTTGCATTGAGCCTTTATGACAAGCTCAGCGGGGAAGGTGTCCGCGTTTTTTTCGACGCTCAAAAAGTTCGGGCCTGGCCGCAAGTGGAGGCATGGCTTTTCAAGCTCAAGACGAAGCAGGAGCAGGATGGCCAACTCGTTTTGGAGCAAATCAGGCAGGCGGGGCCGGGACTCTACGGAATTGAGAACGTCTGCGTCCAGCCTCAATTCCTTGGCAAGCGCCGCAGGGGCGGCATTGGCTGCTGTAACCTGTGCGGGGAACCTTATCCGGTAGACGACGGGGCGATCTGCCGGGCATGCGCGGGGGAGACCCCTTACCTGGTCCCCGGCGCGGAGCATTTTGAGCGACCCTTCGATGGCCGGAAAAAACCCTCTGACGGTGAGTGGATTCATGCGAATGAAGCCGCTATCGCCTTTGCCACCGCCATGGCCGGGGAGGGGGTGCGCTTCATCGAACCGCCCGGGGAAGGCAAGATCAATTTCGTCGCAGACCGAAGCGGCCTTTTTGTGCTCAACGAGGAGTGCCTCGAAGAGTTCAACATGATTGCCGGTATGATGTGCGCCTCGCGCAGAAGCTTTACTCCTGCTAGCAGTGGCCGGGACCTGGCGGCAACGATGGCGATTCCCCTTTACCTGCCCAAGGCCTCTTTTTTGAGGGCGATCACCGTTCTGCGCTCCGGCCCGCTCTTTCGCGTTCTTCCAATGCGCAAGGCTCGGGTGGGCATTCTGGTCACCGGTATCGAAGTCTTCCCTGGGCCGGTCAAAGACCGGTTTATCCCAATTATCAGGGCCAAGGTCGAGTCGCTCAACTGCCGAGTGGTCAAGGCAATAATTGCCCCCGGCGACCGCAAAGCGATCAGCGGCGGAGTACGGGAACTCCTCGAGTGCGGAACGGACTTGCTGGTGGCAACCGCAGGACTCTCCGCAGATCCGGATGACGTCACCCGACAAGGCCTTTTAGATGCCGGGGCAACTGACATGTTGTACGGCGCTCCCGTCCTGCCGGGAGCCATTACTCTGCTGGCCCGCATCGGCTCGGTCCAGGTAATGGGTATTCCGGCATGTGCGCTTCACTCTAAAATAACCGGTTTCGATCTGTTGTTTCCAAGGCTGCTGGCTGGTTTGGAAGTCAGCCGCCGTGATCTTGCAAAACTGGGGCACGGCTCCTTCTGCCTGGAATGCAAAACCTGCACTTTCCCCAAATGTCCGTTTGGCGGATGATAGGATGGCTGGCGGAATACGGTTGCCCACTGCTTTGGCTGCAAAAGAAAAGATGGTCGAAATGCAAATCCTCAAGCACAAGACTTCGAGATTCAAAGACAATGCTATTTTCGCCGCCGAATACAACCTTGCGGTGGAGGAGCTTCTGGAAATCTACATCGACGATTCTCCCTACGCCATTACCATGCGGCTGCCCGGTGACGATATAAACCTCGTGACGGGGTTTTGTTTTACCGAGGGAATCATCGCTTCCCGCGATGACCTGCTTTCAATCAGGCACTGCGAGACCATTCCGGGACAGCGCAGGATGCTGGTCTACCTGGACCCGAAAAGATCGTGCAATACGGTAAACCTGGAAACAAGGCGCAACTACCTTGCCAAGTCCAGTTGCGGGTTGTGCGGCAAAAGCGAAGCGGGCGAAATATATTCCGAAAGCCCTCCGGTCAAGGCGTTCCATAGCATGTCCCTGGGCGACATCCTGGGGTTCAGGCAATCCTTCGAAACCCGGCAAACCATTTTCCAACTCACCGGGTCGACACATTCGGCTTCTCTTTATAGCCTCCGCCGCGACCTGCTTGCATTTGCCGAAGACATCGGCCGCCACAACGCCTTCGACAAGGTAATCGGAACGTTGGTCAATGAAGACAAAACACGGGAGGCATTCCTTGCCATCGTTTCGTCTCGCCTGAGTTTCGAGATGGTGCAAAAAGCCGGTGTACTCGGCCTCGAAATCCTTGCCGGGCTGTCGGCGCCAACCAGCATGGCGGTCGATATGGCTGACACGCTGAATATCACCCTGATAGGTTTTTTGCGTGAGAACAGTATGAGCATTTACACGCATCGGGAGAGGATATTCACCTCCCCGCTCAATCCCACGGAGCCTGCGGCTTTGGACCACGCACGGGTTCTGCTTGCGCAGTGAACTGCCTCCATGGCAATCTGAACCTTTCCAAACAGAACCTCAATTCATTTGACAAAAATGGGGCGGTCGTATAATGTTCGTTATGTCACATTTGTCATAACGCCTGATCGGTCTGAGGCCATTTGTGATTTTTTATACAAATATCGGCGAGTAAAGCATGAAATAACCAAGGAGAAACCCGGATGGACAAGGTGAAGTTGACGATCGACGGCAGAGAGGTTTTCGCGAAGAAGGACAGCACGATCCTTCATGCGGCCAAAGGCGCGGGAATACGAATTCCAACGCTCTGCTTTCATGAAAGAATGAAGCCCATAGGGTCATGCGGGATGTGTGTCGTTGAAGTCGATGGAGATTCGACGCCCATGGCTTCCTGCAAGACGCCTGTTGCGGATGGAATGAGCGTTACCACACTGTCGGATAGTCTTCTGCGCATCCGGCAGGACGCATTGAAAGCACTGCTGGTCAATCATCCTCTGGACTGTCCGATCTGCGATAAAGCCGGCGATTGCATGCTCCAGAACCTGGTTTATGAACATGGAATAACAAACGTTGAAATGCAGCCCCCGACGTCGAAATTCACTTCTGCATATAGCACTCCCTTTTTAAAATCATGGCCTGAACGCTGCGTTTCATGTCTGCGTTGCGTATCCGCGTGCAATGAAATCCAGGTGATAGGCGCGCTGGAGGCCACGGAAGGCCCGAACGGGAAACTGATTTCATATGACAGGGATAAGTGCGTTTCTTGCGGCGAGTGTATCCAGGTATGTCCGGTGGGTGCGCTGCTTGAAAAGAAATCCTGCCTCCGTTGGCGGCCATGGGAAGTAACGAAGATTCGGACCACTTGTCCGTACTGTGGCGTGGGATGCCAACTGTCGCTTCATGTCAAGGATGACAGAATAGTCAGAGTATCCGGTGTTGAAGATGGCGAACCGAATAAAGGCAGATTATGCGTCAAGGGAAGGTATGGGTTTGACTTCATCCATTCGGAAGAGCGGCTGAAAACTCCGCTGATAAGGGAAAACGGGAGGTTCAGGGAAGCATCCTGGGACGAGTCTTTGGATTTGGTAGTCGGCAAATTCGAGGAGATTATTGCACAAAGCGGTCCGGATGCCATCGCCGGCGTAAGCTGCGCCCGGAGTATCAATGAAGATTCCTATCAGATGCAGAAACTGTTTCGCTCAGTGATCGGTACGAACAATATCGATCACTGCGCACGTACCTGACACGCGCCCACGGTCGCCGGTTTGGCGGCCTCGTTCGGTTCAGGCGCCATGACGAATTCGTTCACTGAATTTGCCAAGGCGAAAATGTTTCTGGTGATCGGGTCAAATATGACGGAAGCGCATCCCGTGGCTTCGTCCTTTCTCAAAAACGCGGTCCAAAATGGCGCACAGCTAATCGTCGTCGATCCGCGAAAACATAAGCTCTGCGATATGGCGACAGTGCATCTGCCTTTGAAAGTCGGGAGCGATATCGCCCTGTTAAACGCCATTATGCATGTGTTGATCACAGAAGACCTTTACGACAGGCGATTTGTGGAATCGTGCACCACAGACTTTGATGCGCTCAAAGAAAAGGTCATGAGCTACCCGCCGGAGAGTGTTTCAGACATATGCGGAATCGACCCGGAAGTCATCCGGGATACCGCCCGTCGCCTGGCGGCCGTAAAACCGGTGATGGCCTGCTATACCCTGGGGATTACCGAACATACCTGCGGCAGGAACAATGTCGTGTCCGTAGCCAACTTGCAGATGCTGCTGGGAAACATGGGCGTGGAATGCGGCGGAGTCAACCCCCTGCGGGGCCAGAACAACGTGCAGGGCGCTTGCGACATGGGAGCGCTGCCGAATGTATTCACCGGGTATCAGAGTGTGACTCTGCCAGCCGTGCGTGAAAAATTTGAAAATGCCTGGGGGGTCACCGGACTTTCCGGAAAGGTCGGGCTGATGATTCCTCAGATGATGGAGGGGCTTGTCAGCAAAAAGGTCAGGGCGTTCTATATTTTCGGTGAGAACCTTGCCAACAGCGAACCCGACATCAGAAAAGTCGAACACGAGCTGGCTTCTGCGGAATTTATCGTTTGCCAGGATATTTTTCAAACCGAGACCACCCGGTTTGCGCATGTCATTTTCCCGGCGGCCGCGTGGAGTGAAAACGACGGCACCATTACCAACAGTGAACGCCGGGTCAGCAGGGTCCGGACCGCCTGCCCGCCCCCCGGGTTGGCACGGCCGAACTGGTGGATATTCAAGCAGATCGCAAAGCGGATGGGGCATAACTGGCTATCCGACAGCGCCCGCGAAATCTGGGACAATGAGGTATCCGTCCTGGCCCCCAGTATGGGGGGGATCAAATATGCCCGGCTTGAAAATAACGGACTTCAGTGGCCGTGCACCAATGAGGATCACCCCGGGACCTGCTTTTTGCATCAGAACGGGGAGTTCACCTGCGGTCGGGGCCGCTTCATAGCGGTGGACTGGACCCCGCCGGCCGAAGTCCCCGATCTGGAATATCCCCTGGTGCTGAGTACCGGCCGACGGCTCTATCATTACCATACCCGCACCCAGACCGACCGGTGCCAAGGGCTAAACGATCTTCTCGGGGAAGAAACAGCCGATATCTCCATTGAAGACGCCAGAACCCTGGGGATCGATCACGATGAGAGGATCCGGGTGAAATCGCGGCGGGGGGAGGTGGTCGTCAAGGCCAAGGTGACCCATGAGGTGCCGGCGGGAATGGTCTGGATGGCGTTTCATTTCCGCGAGAATTGCGCCAACTGGCTGACCAATCCCGCCTTCGACCCGATGACCTTCACGGCGGAATACAAGGCTTGTGCGGTCCGGATCGAAAAGCTATGATTCTGTAGAGAAGAAAGAAACAGGGATCTGCCTTTTAGTCTTGTTTGTTCAATTGCTTTCCTCTGCGCCTCTGCGGTCGAATCTGTCTCTCCCGCTCTAACTCCTGTACGAGGCGTTTATCTTCACGTAATCCAAGGAAAAATCGCAGGTCCAGGCAGTAAAGGAGGCCTCTCCCAGTCCCAGGTCCAGCCTGACGCGTATTTCTTTCTGCTTGAATATCCCTGACGCCTTCTGTTCGATCTCGTCCCCCAAAACCGGGGCGCCATTCTCGAATACACAAAGGTCTTCGAAGAAAAGGCCCACCCGTTCGGCAATCAACTGAACGCCGGACCTTCCGGCCGCCGCGACTATCCTGCCCCAGTTCGCGTCCTGACCGAAAAAGGCGGTTTTGACCAACGGCGAATTGGCTACGGTAAACGCTACCTGCCTTGCGCTTTCGCGGTCGGCGGCGCCGCGGACCTCGATCTCGATCAATTTTGTGGCGCCCTCTGCGTCCGTAACCACCTGTAACGCCAAGTCACGGAGAACCGCTGCCAGCGCCTCGCCGAAAGCACGGCTCCCGCTGCCGCCTATGTCAGTTATTGGCGTATTTCCAGCCGCTCCGCTCGCGAGCACGATAAGCGAATCATTTGTGCTGGTATCGCCGTCAACCGTTATGCAGTTAAAAGAGCTGTCAGCCCCGGCGCGGGTCCAATGATCCAGGACTTCAGGGGTTACGGCGGCGTCCGTGCAGGCAAATACGAGAAGGGTCGCCATATCGGGAGCTAACATACCGGAGCCTTTGGCAATGCCGGCAATGGTAACACTCGAATTTGTACCCAACTCGACGCGCGCGCTCGCCATTTTTTCTACGGTATCCGTGGTCATTATCGCTCTGGCGGCGTCTTCCCACCCATCGGGCCTGAGCGAACGGATGAGCCCCGGCATGCAACGGACGACCGGATCGAGGTCCACTTGCATTCCGATAACGCCGGTCGAGGAAACGAGCACCGAATCGGCCGGGCAGCCAAGTGCATCGGAGGCAATCCGGGCCATTTCTATCGCACGGATTTTTCCCTCCTTGCCGGTGCATGCGTTCGCGATTCCGGCATTGGCTAGGATTGCCGTTGCCCTGCGTTTTTCAAGGCGCTCCCGGCAAAGTTCCACCGGGGCCGCACAAAAAAAGTTCCTGGTGAAAACACCCGAAGCGGCGCAGCCGGCGGGATCTTTCGCACAGATCAGCGCAAGGTCAAGCCTGCCGCTGTAGCGCATCCCGGATTCAACCGCGCCTGCAAGAAAACCAGGGACCACGAAAGGGCCTCTAGCTACCGTGACATTTTTTGTATTTTTTGCCGCTTCCGCAGGGACAGGGGTCATTTCTGCCAACCTTTCCGTCTTTTCTTACGGCCTGTTGCTTTGGAGACCCTTCGGGCGGCCCGTAGAACATGGGCTGATCTTCCTGTTCCGCACGCATCTCCTGCAACTGCTCCTCTCGCTGAATCTGGATATGAAAGAGCTTCTGGAGCGTTTCTTCCTTTACGCGGTCGATCATCTGCTGGAACATCTCGTGGCCCTCGCGCTTGTAGGCGACCAGCGGGTCCTGCTGCCCATAGCTGCGAAGACCGATGCCCTCCTTGAGATAATCCATGTTTAACAGGTGATCTTTCCAGAGCGCGTCAACCGTCTGCAAAAGGATGTAGTTTTCCAGGTCTCGCATGATCGGCTCGCTGAACTCTTGTTCACGGGCTTCGTAGCGCTTCTGCACAAGCTCGAGCAGCTCTTCTCTGAGGGCCTCGCGAGCTGTGTCTTCAAGCGATTCCACCGTGAGATTGGGCTGAAGGCCGAAAATGCGCAGCGTTTCCGTGTTTAGCCCATCGAGGTTCCAATCTTCGGCGTAGGTCTTTTCCGCTGTGTAATCTTCGATTATAGCGTCAAGCATGTCTTCTATCATGTCGAAGACAGCCGGCTTGAGAGTTCCGCCCTGAAGCGCTTCCCGCCTCTGCCGGTATATGATCTCGCGCTGCTGGTTCATCACGTCATCGTATTCGATAATATTCTTGCGGATGCTGAAGTTGTGGTCCTCGACCCGGCTCTGGGCGTTTTCGATGGCCTTGCTGATAAGCCGGTGTTCGATCGGTTCGTCTTCAGCCATACCGATCCGCTGCATAAGTCCGGAGAGCCTGTCGGCCGCAAAAATCCGCATCAGGTCGTCTTCGAGCGACAGGTAAAATCGCGATGACCCGGGATCGCCCTGGCGTCCCGAACGGCCCCTGAGTTGGTTGTCGATCCGTCGGGACTCGTGGCGCTCCGTGCCTATGATATGCAGCCCGCCTACATCTACCACGCCCGGCCCAAGGACGATGTCCGTGCCGCGGCCCGCCATGTTCGTCGAGATTGTAACGGCCCCGGGCTGTCCGGCCTTGGCAACTATTTCCGCCTCTTTTTCATGGAGCTTGGCATTTAGCACCTGGTGCGGCACCCCTGAGCGCTTGAGCATTTCGCTCAGCTTTTCTGACTTGGTGATACTGATCGTTCCCACCAGGACCGGCCTTTTTATGCTGTAGAGTTCTTTTATCTCCCCGGCAACAGCCTTGAACTTCTCGGATTCGGTCCGGTAGATGCAATCCGAAAAATCCTCCCGGATCATCGTTTGGTGCGTCGGAACAACCACCACATCCAGCTTGTATATCTTGGCGAATTCCGCCGCTTCGGTTTCGGCGGTCCCGGTCATGCCCGCGAGCTTTTCGTACATGCGAAAATAGTTCTGAAAAGTAATCGAAGCCAGGGTCTGGTTTTCATTTTCGACCTTGACTCCCTCCTTGGCCTCCAAGGCCTGGTGGAGTCCCTCGCTGTAGCGCCTTCCCGGCATGAGCCGGCCGGTGAATTCGTCAACGATGATTACCTGGCCATCCTTTACGATGTAGTCCACGTCCCGCTTGAAAAGAACATGAGAGCGGAGAGCCTGTTGAACGTGATGATTTATTGTCATATTGCGGGCATCGTAAAGATTTTCGATCCCGAGCAGCCGTTCGACCCTTGCCACGCCATCTTCATTGAGGGCGACACTGCGGGTTTTCTCTTCCTTGGTATAGTGTAACTCTTCCTGAATCTGCGGAATAATGCGGTTTACCCGGTAATAAAGCTCGGTCGATTTTTCCGCCGGACCCGATATGATGAGAGGAGTCCTTGCTTCGTCGATAAGTATGCTGTCCACTTCGTCCACGATTGCGTAGTGCAGGTCACGCTGGACAAGCTCCTCGATGCGGAACTTCATGTTGTCCCGCAGATAATCGAACCCGAACTCGTTGTTGGTCCCATAGGTTATGTCTGCGTTGTAGGCCTGCTGCCTTTCGAGGTCGTCGAGCCCATGGACGATGCAGCCTACCGTCAGCCCGAGGAATTTGTATATCTGTCCCATCCACTCGCTGTCGCGCTTGGCGAGATAATCGTTTACCGTGACCAGGTGGACCCCTTTGCCGCTCAAAGCGTTTAGGTAGATCGGCATGGTCGCCACCAGGGTCTTACCTTCACCGGTCTTCATTTCGGCGATCTTGCCCTGGTGAAGGACAAGGCCTCCCATCAACTGGACGTCGAAGGGCCGCATTCCCAGAGCGCGGGTGGAAGCCTCCCGGGCCACCGCGAAAGCTTCGGGAAGCAGATCATCGAGTTCTTCCCCGTTTTCCAGGCGCTGCTTGAATTCGGCAGTCTTGCCCCGGAGCTGATCATCACTCAACTTCTGGATTTCCGGCTCAAAGCCGTTTATTTCATCCACAATGGGCGTAAGCTTCTTCAATTCGCGCTCATTGGCGCTTCCGAATATTTTTTTTAGAATATCAACTATCATATAAACAATCCCTCCAAACCGGATGCGACATTCGAAATAACAGGAAAGGCACGCCGAACGTGCCTCAAATTAACATTATAATCCGGATGGCCATCAACTGCCACCATCGAAATCGGCGGGACCCGGAAATCAAGCTGTTTTGAACCCCATCGGCACCGCCTCGCGGAGTGTTGAGATACTCGCTGCAGTCTCTCCCCTGTCTGCGGCCACCGCCCTCTTCCTCAGGCTCACGCAATATCCAACACCAGGGCGACTTCATCGCAATTCGGGAACTTGGGGCAGTGCAGGCAATCCGCCCACACTTTCTGAGGAAACATGTTCTTATCAACCAGCCGGAAGCCCAGATGCTCGAAAAAGTCCACTTCGTAGGTCAGGGCAAATAGTCTGCAAATGCCAAGAGCTTTCGCCTCTGATACGCAGGCCTCCACAAGGCTGCGCCCTATCCCATTGCGCTGATGAGATCCGAGAACGGCAAGGGAGCGAATCTCGGCAAGATCTTCCCAGACGATGTGCAGACTGCAGCACCCTGCGATCCGCCCGGCCTCATCTTCGAATACAACTATATCCCGCAGGGTGGTATAAAGCTCGCTCAGAGAACGAGCCAGAAGACTTCCGGTCTCCGCGAAATCCCGCAGCATTTTTTGAATCTCGACTACATCAGCTATCCTGGCCTTACGAACCATATGTGCCTTCCTGTTTCCCACTATCAGCCGCCATGAATTTTCGCCCCCGTCCACCACAGCATTTCATGTCCCTTCGGTACACCCTGAAACCATGAAAAGTGTCATTCCCTTCGCGTCTCTCCTTGACCTGTCGATGCTCAGGCTTCGCGTGGGAACTTTTCGAGACAGACAGAGGCACAGAGAGCACAGACAAAAGAAAATAGGTGTGAAGAAAAAACCGGAAGCAAACAGGGATCTGCCTTTTTGTCTTGTTTGTTCGTTCAATTGCTTTCCTCTGTGTCTTCTTCTTGTCCGGACGATGCCCCGTCTCTGTGGTGGAATTCGTCTCTCAGTCCTCAGTCCTTCACCCTCTCCGCGTAACGATCCAGCGAAGCCCGTTCAAAAAATACTCGACATTCTCGATCGTTGTCGAAAATCCGGGTGAAATCCGAACGGTTCCTTCCGGAAAAGTCCCCAGCGTCCGGTGGGCGAGCGGAGCGCAATGAAGCCCGGTTCTTACCGCAATATCGAAGGCCTGGTCAAGAATGGAACCTGTATCGGCCGGATTCATCCCTTCAACTAAAAAAGACACCGCTCCCGATCCGCGTTTTTCCGGTTCCAGCACCCGCACCCCGGGAATTTGCCTTAGCTCGTTTTCAAGGTGGTGTGCAATTCCGATTTCATTATCGCGGATACGCTTCATGCCCGTTTCCAGGATATAGCCGATTCCTGCGCAAAGCCCCGCAAGACCCGGCAGATTGGACGTTCCGCTCTCGTACCGGTCGGGACAGAATTCAGGCTGTTCCAGTTCCTCGGAACGGCTGCCGGTGCCGCCTTCCATTAGAGGCAGCACATCGAGATCGGACCTCACGTAGAGAATGCCGACCCCGGCGGGTCCAAGCAAAGCCTTGTGTCCGGAACAGGCGAGCATTCCGATCCCCAGTTCTTCGGCCTCAATCGGCTGCACCCCTGCACTTTGTGCTGCATCCAAAAATAAGGGCACTCTTGCTCGAGCGCACTCTTCAGCCACTTCTGCAACCGGCATCAGCGCTCCGTTTACATTCGATACATGCACGAGGACAACCAGCCTGGCCTCAGAGCGAAGCATCAGCTTCAAGACTCCAAGGTCCAGTGCCCCACCGGGGCTGCACGGAATCATTTCGATATTGACGCCCCGGGATGCGAGTTTGCTCAAGGGGCGAACTACCGAGTTGTGCTCCATGGCGGAGTAGAGGACCCGGTCACCCGGTCTGAGCCAGCCTTTCAAGACAAGATTGATGCTCTCGGTTGCATTCTTCGTGAAAACTATCCGGTCAGGGTCTTTAACTCCAAGTATTGCAGCCGCCTTTCGCCTGCAATCCGAAACTATGGCCATCGCCTCTCTGGCATGCCTGTGCGCGCCCCTGCCCGGGGAAGCCCCAACGAACTCCAGCGCCCTTCCAGCCGCCTCGATCACTGCCTTCGGCTTGGGAAAACTGGTTGCAGCATTATCCAGGTAGACCGGCATCTATTCTTTCCTGTCCATTATAGACCGTAAACTTGCCTGCCCGAACATGCCCGATGAGAGTGACCTCCAGCGAGACGGCAAGCTCGACCGCCAGACTGGTGGCCGTATTGCGGCTGACAACGACGGGTATGCCCACTTTGGCGGCCTTGATCAACATCTCGGAGGTCAGCCTGCCGGTCGTGATTAACATCTTGTCCCAAAGCGGGATTCCATGCAGGAAGACGTGGCCCACTATCATGTCCACCGCGTTGTGACGGCCTATGTCGTCCCGGAAAAGAACAACCCTGTCCGGTTCGGCAAGGGCCGTATTGTGGACGCCATGAGTGCGGCGGTATGTTTCGCTCAGACGGTTCAAATCCTCCACCCGGTCCAGTACCTGGCCCGGCGTAATCCGAATATCACTTCTGACCGGCTTGCTCAAAAGCGCATCAAGTGAAAAATAAAAAATAGAGCCTTTTGCGCATCCGGAAGAAATCGTGCGCTTCTGCCACAAACTTTCAGTTATCGAGGCGTCTCCCCTGGCCGAAACATTGACCGTCCCGGCTTCATCGTTAATGTCAATGCCCAGAATATCTTCCGGAGAGCTGAGAAATCCTTCTGCGTAGAAAAACCCGGCGGCAAGCTCGTCAAGATGATGCCCCGCGCACAAAAGAGTCACCATCTCCCTGCCGTTCAGATATAGAGTTACCGGCCTTTCCCGGATAACGTACTGATGCTGTTCGAGCCTTTTGCCGCCTCTGTCATAAATGGCGACCATGGCCGATGCAACCTGCTCCAGAGACAAATTTTCAGGTTCTTCCACGGAATTCATCCGCTTTCTTTCCGGGCGGTGGGACCGCCGGCCAAGATCTTCACGCTCCGAGCTAGTGTCCATCCGGAAACCCCGGATTAGACATTAGCGGTTTTCGATTCGGAAAGGAGGCATTTTTCGTCCTGGCAAGGAAATCAAGGGGTTGCGCGGAGGCGTACATGGGTACGCCGCACAAGCAAGCACAAAGATTGACGCCGCCAGGGCGGAAAAGGACCCTTTCCGGCCGGAAACGAGCTAAGTCTTCCTTCGTAGCCTTCACCGCACTGCACTCCCTCTTCGCGTCCAAATCGCCTCCTGAAGCTTTTGATCTCAACGCTTCTTGTTCCCTGCTCCCCGCTTCCGCACAACAATTATATCCGGCTTTCATATTAAAGCGGAATAATCCGACAGAATCAAAGCGTGATCGAACGCCAGATTCTCCGGCAGCCTGTCGAGCGGGAATATTTGCAGGTTTTTCGCATCGTCGGCCGCTTGTGGAACACCTCTTCCGACTGCGGTGAAAACAACGCTCACCGTGTGTCCCCGCGGGTCTCTTCTCGGGTCGGAGTATGCATGGAACTGCTTCAGATCGACGAGTTCCATTCCCGTTTCCTCTCGAGCCTCCCTTGCCGCCGCCGCCTCCAGCGTCTCGCCGTAATCTACGAACCCACCCGGAATGGCCCAGCCGAAAGGCCGGTTTTTGCGCTCGATCAAGATAATTCCTTTCCCGGCGACCTCAATTATAATATCCACAGTCAGGAGCGGATTTCGATACAACCGCACCACTTCTCCGCACTTGGGGCACCGCTCGTCTCTCGAAATAGATCTATACACGGTACTTCTGGTCATTTTTTCGTCCGGGCCTCCCTTAGCGATGTACCTCGCGAAGCGCGGAAGGCCAGCGGCCTTCCTCCTGCTTCGCTCATCCGGAATCTCCCTTTTCTGCGGGCGCGGGCCTGCGCATGAGCACATGTTCGAGAAACAAACCAATAGTATCCCGAACGTTAGCCCGTTGCCTGGAAATACACGAAATGCCTGCGGCAGTTCATTTACCACGTTTTGAGGCAACATGCCGATCAAAGTGCCCAAAACGACCGGCAGGCCCACAATATAATAGGCTACAAGGAGGAAAGTCGGCAGAAGCGCTGTCGACGTGCCGTCTATGATGGGATACCTGTGTCCCCAAGGGCATTGGATAGTAGTAAACGCACCCGAGGAAAGCAATAAGAGCTGGAGAAACCGCACTTCATCGGCGGGTCCCATCTGAAGTACCCTGGCCGGAAGTATAGCCAAAGTGATGAAAACGGGAAAAATTATGATTGCCCATTGGAAGGCGTAGAGTACGGCGAGCCTGAGCGGGAGGTGGTCATCGAGGTCATATAAGGTTTCGGATTTGTCCATCCGGTCGGATTGCCCCCTGCCGCTCGGCCAATAAGATTCACCGCAGTTCATCATGTCCCCGCTGGACACCCTAAACCAAGAAAAGAACGGTAGCCATATCAGGGTGGGCTAAGCGGACCCTCACTTCGTATCGGGTCCCCGCTTGACGCATCATCCCAGGCAATGCGTCAAGTCCGCGCCCGATCTTTTGTGAGGGCGGAGCGCAGCCCACCAAGCCTTTTCGTAGCAGTGATCGCCCACATGGCAAGTTAACAATAACTTTCAGCAGAATTCCAGGCAAAAGAGCTGGTCGTGGACCGGCGAGGGATAGGACTGGTCATCGACAGGGCATGGAGAGAAAAGCTTGGATAGGATTACAAGGTTGAAAAATCTCCAATTCAGGAATTCAGGGATTTAGAAATTAAGGGATTTAATTCCTGGATTCCTCAATTCGTTTTTTATGTTCAACGGGAGCATTCTCCATCTTTACCTGTTGTTTTCCAGTTAATCCTGTTGATCCTGTCAAAGGCCTTTTTGCCTCTGTCTGTCTTCGAAAAGTTCCCACGCGAAGACGCGAGGGGAATGACACTTTTCATGGTTTTTTGGTGTTCCAAAAGGGACGTGACTTACTGTCTCCAAAAGTCCTGGTGGGCTGCGCTCCATCTCGCGAAGCTTGGATATTGAGTTTGATTAGGCCTTTTGCCCACCCTGCGGTCTCGCGTATCACTTCCGATCGCGCACCTTGGAAATGAAAATCCGATACTCATATTCGGTTGTCAAAGAGTTTCATCCGCTTACTGTAATTCCTGTAAATACAGGGCAAATGCAGAGGCTGATCTCACAACAGACTGATTTAATTGACAGTTTTGGATTAGATTCCCTGCGATAACAGGTGATAACAGGAGCTGGAAAGGGAAGCGGGAATGATGAGTGATGAATGATGAATGGTGAATGGTGAAGAAGAAGACGCCTTCCTTCAAGGAATGAAAGCCGCGATTCGTGAATGGTGAATCCTGAATGGTGAAAAACAAAGCGCCTCCCTTCAAGAGATGAAAGCCTCCATTCTGCGTCGTTCTCGCATTTCGCTTTATGAGGTACCCTTCGGATTCGCTCTTTCTTCCAAAGCGCTGACACGCTGTTCGAGTTCGACCGCCTCCAGCGACTTGCGGATGCCTTCGGCCAGATCGATTAAGGTTTTGATCTCTGACGGGGTAATCTCTCCCTGGTCGAGTTTTGCCGTCACAGCCGCAAAGAGCTTTGGCATGTCGGCGATGGCGCCGATCTCCGGGAACCGAAAGTCGATGGGAGCATCCTTTTTCAGGGGGACCAAGCGTTCGAGGCAAATCCTGAGGCAGGTCAGGTCTCCTTCAAGGGCCAACTGGACCACTTTCCTGACGAGGGCTTCGGCCTCTCCCTCAAGGAGGGTCTGTGCAATGACCGTGGTTTTGTTTCGCGACCCTTTGGGTCTACCGTTCGGGTTACCTGACCGCCCTTTTTGAAACCGGCCGCCCTGCGAATCCAGGTCAGATTCTGGTGACATGGCTCGTTACCTCCGTGAATGGTGGATAGTGAATAGTGAATGGTGAATGGTGCATAGTGAAAAACCAAATTTTTAAATTCCGCTCGATACCTGCGGTTAGCCGGTATATCCTACCATGAAGGAGTTTAATGCTGCCAAACGGCAACCAGAAGCGGCAATAGAAACGGCAACCAAAAGCGGCAAAAAGCAAACAAATAAAAAACTTGAGGTGAACAGGTGAATGGGTGAATCGGGCCAAAAGCAGAAAGGGCAGGTGATCCCATCGGTTCTTGCGTTTCACCTACTCACTGATCTCTTTCAGCGGCAAAAGCAGATGATATGATGGTCGCCTGGAGTTGATGTGAAACGGTTCTCGCTGTGCAATCTCAGGGTGGCAAGGAATCGTGGCCGGCAAAGCTTGGAATCGCCAAAAAGGGTAGGCCTTCAATCGCTTCTGGTGCCAAGGATGAATATTTCAAGTATGATCCAGACATTGAAAGATTCTCGATGGTCCACCGCATAACGTACAGAGGAGAGATAATTTAAGTTTTCTCCGGAACAAAAAAAGGCAGAGCCATTGCTGACCCTACCCAAATTACCGGACGAGAATGCTCAATTAAGCCAAATACTTCCTTTTAAGCCCAACCAGGGCGGCCAGACCCGGACCAAAAAGCCAAAGCGCACTGGGCAGTTCGGACTCATGGTGTAGATGAGCAAAGCCGGAGAAGGAATGGGCAAAAATACCACTTGGCTGATAAAATATTGCGGTATTTCTCATGCTGTTCATTCTCCCTGAGATAAAAGACGAAGAAGTCTCACGGTTTCTGCACAAACTCGAAGGCTTGCGGGACCGGGCCATGTTCCTTCTCATGCTCCGGTGCGGTCTTCGGGTAGAAGAGGTTGCATCCCTAACTGTCGGCGCATTGGACCTGCGGCGGGGAAAACTGCTGGTAAAAAGCGGCAAGGGTGCGAAGGACCGGATGGTTTACGTGAGCCCGGATGCCCATGAAGCCCTGACAGCCTACCTCAAGCAAAGATCTCAATCGCGATCAAAGCTTGTCTTCCTGGTCGAGAAAGGACGTTGCAGAGGGCAGCCTATATCGGTAAGGGGAATCCAAAAGAGGATGGAGTATTACGCAAAGGAGAGCGGGCTCAAAGCGTCAAGTCATCATCTGAGGCACACCATGGCCACGCAGCTTCTCAATGCCGATGCCGATATCACCATCATCCAGGACCTGCTCGGGCATAGCCGCATCACGGCGACCCAGAGGTACTGCAAGGTGTCGAATCGGAAAGTGGAAAGGGACTACTACCGGGCAATCGATCTGGTGGTGAAAAGAACTTCGCCTCGCCAATCAGACCCAGCGCCGGGCGGTCTGTAACCGACTTTGAGCTTTGGCTTTATCGCTTTGGGGAACTCAAGAGGGGCAGAATAAAAGAAGGGCACAGCCGAGAAGGCCTGCCCCTCCGTCGTTCCCCCGCCTCGGCGCCCGGGTCGCTCCCCAGCGTTGCCCTATCCTCCGGGCGGGCAAAAATACTCTAGCATAGAAAGATTCAGACCGGATATACTGAGTGCAGAAAAAGGACCGAGGAGTCTGCCGGAATGGAAAAACAAAGAGATACGAAGAATCCAGTATCGAAGGGCAGACTCTAACTAATACCCTACAACGACTAGAAAAACTCGCTTTTATTACGAACAGCTTGCCAATTTGGGAATAGTTATACTGTTGAAAATATCGCCTTAAGTCTTAAAAGAGCTATTATTTTAGATCAATATCATGTAAATTTTGAACTGTTAAAATGGCCCGGCCCAATGCTCCGCAGACATGCGTTAAATCCCCATACCATAAGCGGGTTTGGAAGCTGGTGGGCCGTCTAGCGACTAAAGCAAGTATTTTTTCATACGATAAGGAAATTGCTGGTGCTTTCGAGCGCTGGTTTTCCAATGGCACTTTGGAAGTGACACTCTGCGGGCCGTTTGTGCAGTTAGTGGGAAGAGGTATAAAATACACCAATAAACCGGAGAGTAATCTATCACCACAAGATCGCGGAAAATCCTCTTCCATTCAGGTAGATAGACTTAATGAGTAGAATTGATCGTACAGTTGCGCTGGTTTAGAGACATGTATATATGTACAAGATCTGAAACTATACATATTATAGAAAGAATAGATTCCTAATGGCAAAACGCAAACTTACTAACCGTGATTTACAGGCACAGGAAACACGAAATCGAATTTACAATGTTGCAACTAAGCTAATTATTAAGAAAGGCTTCGATAATGTAACCTTGGAAGAAATAAGTACGAAAGCTGGAATCGCCAAGGGACTTTTTTACCACTATTTTAAATCTAAAGCAGATCTCATAAATGAAGTATATCGCATTATTGACTCGGATTTCGAGAAGAAACTTGTAGATATTGATGTTGACATATCACCTATAGATAAAATCTATTTTACCGTTAACACCATGGCCAAAAATGCCAACAATCGTGGGGTGACGTTCACTAAACAAATATACAAAGGACAACTAGATGCAGGTACTGGTTCACTTATTAGTACAAAAAGGCCTTTTTTTAATACGATCCGTACTTCCATCGCCACATTACAGGAACATGGCACCATAAGTAAAGAAATACAGCCTGATCAATATGCATATGTATTGATGGCGATTGCGAGAGGTGTGTTGTATGATTGGTGTCTACATAAAGGTAAGTATGATGTTGAGACGGCAATGGATATATGTTTCAGAAAAATAATTTTTCCAGAGAAAGAATCGAAAAGTAAATAATCGTCAATAACTGCATAGTGTTTTGTGTCAATAATTACTTGAATAATTTGGTCCTTTCTTGTAGGCTCCGGTCAACTCATCGAACGTGCCATCCGGCTGAAATACACTGCCATCGCAACGAGAATCCCAAACCAAAACTACCGATGAGATCCTCGAAAACGTCCAGCGATTTTTGTGAGCGAATTGATGACTCGGGATACTTTAGTAATTCCCAATCGAAATTCTAAAGACCTGCCCGGCCCGGGGAAAGTCCAATTTTTTCGTTGACCATGTTCAATGAACGTGGTACAATAAAAACCTGAATCAGTGAGTCCAGGCCGCCGCCTGAAACTGGTTCTTGGCGGCCATTGTCCGGCTTTCGAAGCTTTTCATGTGACTCAGACTATTTTAAAAGGGCTCCTTCCTTCCGTGTCGAGGAGTTCAGGCTGATAAAAAGATGGGGTTCAAGCAACGCGCGGGGGAGATCATTGTTAACTTTGCCCTCCAAACCATGGAAAAGGGTCAAAGCCATTGATCAGGGCAATGGCAGATACCTCCTTTGCGTTATCTCTAAATTGAGAAACGAGGCAGATTTTGTGAGAGTAATTCAGGGGGATTTTACTCCCTGCCTCAAGAAAGGGGATGATCTGCTCGAACCCAATTGGCATAATCGCAGCGTTGTGCTGATCACAAAAGACTTCAGTTCATTTCAAAGACGGTTGATTTTCCGGAATGTGATGGTCGAAAGGGAGGGGGCGGATTCCTGATGTATTCCTTGGTCAATCCGGGTGCTTTTGGCCGAAAGACCTCAAAAACATGCACACCACACAAAGCAGAAGGTGGAGAAAACGTTGAGAAGGTAAAGAGAAGTTTAGGACTTCAGGAGTTTTTATGAGGGGTAGATGAAAAGACCCCGGGGGTGACTCAAATGAACATGCTTGAACCTTCGAATTCGGGAGATCTTGAGAGCCTTTGCCCTGAATGTTTTCGGGTTGTCCCAGCCGACTTGAAGGAGACTGCGACTGAGTTGCTCCTGTCGAAATTGTGCCCGGTTCACGGAACCTTTGAAACTCCAGTTGCAACGGATTTAGCCGCATACAAGGCAATCGCAGGCGCGCCACGTCAAGTTAAATTGCCTCCAAGATTTGGGTCTTCTCACGGGAAGGGATGTCCGGACGACTGCGGACTCTGCCCGGCCCACGATCAACATACCTGTTTGGCAATCCTCGAAATCACTTCTCGTTGCGAATTAGGATGTCCAATTTGTCTCTCTTCTTCTTGTGTGTCGGGTGAAGACCTTTCCATAGATCAAGTGAAGGTGGGTTTGAGTTCTTTGATCTCACAGGAGGGCCGGGCACCGCCGCTGCAGTTAAGCGGTGGCGAGCCGACTTTACACCCGCAACTGAGCAAGATCATCGCAACTGCTGATTCGCTGGGGTTCACAAAGATTGAGATTGACACCAACGGAATACGTTTAGCCGAGGACTCTTCCTTCGCGGAGAGGCTAAGAGAAGCCGGCCTCACAGGAGTTTATCTGCAAATGGACTCCCTTCGGCCGGATGTCTGCCAAAGGCTCCGCGGCAAGGATCTTGTTGATCGGAAACTAAGGGCCATAGAAAACTGTCAGACAGCAGACCTCCAAGTTGTACTTTCTGCAATGGTAGTCCCCGGCCTCAATGACCACCTCCTTTGGGAAATGGTCCTCTTCGGGGTAGAGAAAAAAGTCACAGGGGTCAATTTTCAGTCCCTTACTCTGAGCGGACGCGTCCCCGGGTCTCTTTTTAATCACTCGCGTCGATTTACCCAGACACATTTTGGGCGCTCTCTTGAAGAGCAAAGCGGAGGAACTGTAAAAGCAGTCGATTTCACGCCCATCCCGTGTCCTGATCCTCGATGCGGCGCACTGGCTTATGTTCTTATTCGGAACGGAAGACTGATGCCGCTCGGCCGCATAGTGGAGGCGGAATCATTGTTGGGTCCGACGGCAGGTCTGTCCGACTGGGGGGCTTTGATACGGCAGCTTGATGAGGGAGGGTGTGGATGTATAAAGGGATGCGTTCCAGACAATGACGATCCGTTTCTTGCTCTTGGAGAAATCTTCGTTGACTCGGATTTTTTTAGTATCGGTTATCACGGAATGATGGACGCTTACGATTTCGATCTGGAACGGGCGAGGCGTTGTTGTGTGCACGAATTGACTCCAGAAGGAAGGCTCATACCCTTCTGTCTGTACAATGTGAAATACAGGGGCGGAAAGTGAGGGCAATTCCAGTCTGGCGCCGTTTAGAAAGAAGTGCGAGCCAATGAACTCGATGCCAAATGCTTTTACGGCCATATCCTTGATAAGAAGGCGGGCTGTCTCAGGATATGAGCTCGCCTCCTGTGCAGGCGCCAACTGAAAAACGCCGCTCCAGTAGGGGAGGTAAGCAATCTTGAGGTAAGGTACCGAAATATAAAGAGTTTTTGTGTAAAGGACCAAGAAGTTTTAACAATACTGCTTAGAAGCGGAGGATTAATTTATGTCGATTATTCCTGAAGCTTATTTGCCTCCAGTGGAACATCGGCCGGAGAAAATTTATGCGCTCCCAGAACTTCGTTTGCCCTGGAAGTTAAACTTGGTGGACTATTGTATTGACAGGCACATACGGGCCGGCGGGGGCGACAAGGCTTTAATGTATTACAAGGATAAAGTAATCAGTTACCGGGAAATGCAGGCAGGAATCAATAAAATTGCCAACGCGCTTCGAGAGCTTCATATCGAAAAAAATGACCGGGTCATGTTGCGGTCAGCCAACTGCCCGGAGATTTATGCATCATATTTTGCCTGCTGGCGTCTAGGCGCACTGCCTGTATTGACCCACCACCTGCTCCGTGCCGAGGAAATTGCCTTCAGGGCGAACGATTCCGAAGCAAAAGCGATGATCGTCAGTTCTGAAACCTTCGAAGATGTGAAGAAGGCCCGAAGCCGGTTTGAAACTGTCAAGGAGATCATCGCATTCGGCCGGAATGAGGAGGGCTGTATTCCTTTTGAGGAACTGATCGCCGGACAGCCAGCAGAAATTGAAAATACGGAAACTTATAGAGATGATTGGATGCGAATCATTTACAGCTCCGGTACAACCGGAAACCCGAAGGGTATTATCAATACAATTGGCGATATGGTGGCGCTCCAGGAGTCATACAGCAAATACATTTTAAATTTGCGGTCGAATGACGTTATCGGAGGGCACCCTGCGTTTGCCTTCGCTTTCGGCACTGCACTGCTTCTTTGTCCCGGTTTTATGGGCTCAAGCGTATCCATAGTAGAAAAGTTCGATCCAAAGCTGATGTTCGAGACCATACAGGCGCATCGAATTAGTGTTCTCTTTTGCGTGCCCACTGCATTTCGGATGATGCTGAGCATAAGTAATGCCGAGAAAATCTACGATTTAAACTCGCTGCGCATATGCCAAAGCGCCGGCGAATGGCTTCCTGGAGATACATCGAGGGAATGGAAAAGAAGATTCGGCATGCCCATACTTGACTCGGTGGGATCCGGAGACCTCAACTATTGGCTTACCACGACCGCAGCGACTCCCGATGACAAACTGGATTCATCCGGCAAACCCGTTCCCGGAGTTGAGTGCAAGATTGTCAATGAGTCTTTTCAAGACGTTCCAGCCGGGACAGAAGGTGAGCTTCTAGTTCGGGGCCCATGCGGGCAGCAGTATTGGAGAAGGCCGGATAAGCAGCGGGAAGGTGTAGTGGCAGGATGGAACAGACCCGGATTGATCTATGTTGAAGACGAAGACGGCTATTTTTGGTACCACGGCCGCAACGATGAGATGATTGTCAGTGCGGGGTACAAGATTCCGGGTGGAGAGGTGGAATCCGCACTTCTGCAGCATCCGGCCGTTATGGAATGCGGCGTAATTGGTGCTCCAGACAGCATGCGAGGTCATATCGTGAAGGCCTATGTAGTTCTCAGACAAGGATATACCGGATCCAAAGAACTTGCAGAAGAGATGAAGGATTTCGTAAAGCGCCGGATCGAAGCATACAAGTACCCTCGTGAAATCCAATTTATAGATCAGGACGAGCTGCCCAGGACCGTTACGGGAAAAATTCAGCGTTTTGCCCTGAGAAATTTGGAAGCTGCACGCTCACAGATTCATGGCAAGAGTTAGACCAACCTAAAAAGGAGGAAAATCAGATGCAGACGGAAGAGCGGTGGCATCAAATCTATTGCCACGTATGCCCCACGCATTGTGCCCGTAAGGTGCGTATAGAAAATGGCGAGATTGTGGAGGTTGAGCCCGATCCCGAGAGCGGTTATCCGAGCGCTAAATGTGATTATAACAAGAGCCTGATTATGAAGGAGGTCCGTTCCCATCCGGATCGTTTGAAATTCCCTCTGAAAAGGGTGGGACCGAAGGGCGGAGGAAAATGGGAACGGATCTCTTGGGATGAGGCTCTCGATACAATCGCGACAAAGATCTCTCAATACAAGGCTGAATTTGGCCCGGATAGTGTCGCTTTCTGTTTGGGAGAACCAAAGGAGATGGAGTTTGCCTTTGCCCAGAGATTCGCAAGTGCATTTGGCACGGCGAACTGTGTGACTCCAGGCAACTATTGAGGTGTACCCAGGGTGGCAGGGGCCGCCTCCGTTTTTGGGGTCATTTTCAATAGTGATGCCGGTGCCGATAGCGGCTTGCTGCTCGTCTGGGGTTTTAACGCGACGGGTCTTATGGGCGGTATGTTAAAAGAAAGCGTCCAGGCCGCTGTTTCTGCTGGTGCAAAGGTGATCGTAATCGATCCAAAGCGGATCAAATTGGCGCAAACCGCTGATTTATGGATCGCTCCAAGGCCTCAAAGCGACGGCGTTTTGGCTTTGGGTTTTATTAAGGTGATCATCGAGGAAAAACTATACGACGCTGATTTCGTGTCCAAGTGGACAGTCGGGTTCGGGGACCTTGAAAAGGAGGTGAAGACTTTTTCCTTGGACGATGTGGAAAAGTTGACCTGGGTACCGAAGGCCCAAATTGAAAAAGCTGCTCGAATGTTCGCTGACCCGAGGAATCAACCGGTTTGCTATATGGATGGGAACGGCCTGGAGAGAAGCATCCACAGTTTTCAGGCGATGCGGACCATGAATATCATGCGGGCATTACTGGGTAACCTGAATGTCCCGGGTGGGAATACACTCTTGACCTCTCCTCCTTTCGCAAGAATGGGACGTTTCTACTTCCCTAAAGGTACGGCGAGAGATTCTGAAAAAGGACTCTGCAGTCCTTTTCGCGTGGGAATGTCCGCTGCCTACGTGCCTCCACAGTCATTCGTAAGAGCTATTCTAGATGAAAAGCCTTATCCTATAAAAGCCGCCATTAATATCCTGACCAATCCTCTGGTGAGTTACCCGGATAGTGAGGCGACCTACCAGGCGTTTATGAAACTCGAATTCCTGGTGGTGTCTGAATTATTTCCTACCCCCACGAGTGCCATTGCCGACATCGTTCTTCCCGCAGCATGGGGGAGCGAACACGAATCCTGTGGATACTGGCCCGGATGGCAGGAAGAGATTCGTGCTTATCCTAAGCTTGTCGATCCGCCAGGAGAGGCAAAATCCAACGCCGAATGGATAAATGAGCTCGCAAAGAGAGTGGGGCTCGGCGATTATTTCTGGGAGAATTGGCATGACTGTCTGGATGAGATTCTTCAGCCCGCCGGTATCACCTTTGAAGAGCTAAAGCAGAGACGGTGCCTTGGCGCGAAAAGAAACTACAAGAAACCGGAAGAAGGGATTTTCAGGACTCCATCGGGTAAGGTTGAAATATACTCCAAGGTGCTGGAAACGCTTGGCTATCCACCTGTTCCAAGTTTCAAGGACCTGTCCCGGTTCTGTTTTGAGCCATCTGAAGAATTCCCCTTTTTGATGTTTAACGGCAAAGAAGCTGCCTACATGAATAACGGATATAAACATGTGAAGTTAGCCAGAGCCTTGAGACCTTACCCCACAGTGGAACTAAATCCTGAAACGGCCAAGGCTCTGGGCCTCGAGGAAGGCGAGTGGATTTACATTGAGACGGGCAAGGGAAGGATTAAACAGATTCTCAAACTGGACCCTTATCTCCACCCCAAGCTCGTATTTCCGTCCATGGGCTGGTGGTTTCCAGAGGAATCTGAAGACCTCTTCCAATTCAGGAAATCAAATATCAATATCCTTACCTATAGTGAGCCACCTTACGATCCTGAACTGGGAGCTGTGGAACTGGGCGCTATTCCCTGTCGTGTTTATCGAGCCGACGTGAACGAAAAGTTGTCTCTTTAGATTGAAGCCCTGCTTGGCGGACCTCGGAAGGCTGGAAGTGGGGAGAATTGGGGTCTGCCCTTGAAAAAGGAAGAAATGAGTCAGGCGAATCGGCCCTGGCTCATTTTCGACAGTGCAATAAATCAGAGAGCCGGACCTGATCAGCCGCTGGAAGGCCGGAGACCTTCGGAAAGCCGAGTGCCTCTCAGATAATCTTTGTTTCAAAGACGGCTTGGAAGGCAGAGGGATCTATTGTTTAACCAGGGAAAGGGAAATGGCGAAAGTAGTACTGAGGGTCGTTCATGTCCGGGAAGGCCTTTAATGAGGTTGCAGGGTAAGGAGAAAACCATTGAATATCGGCTGTTATGCATTCCATGAATTCAAAGCGCTGGCCGCCGATTTCCATGGCTATCCGGCGCCAGGCCTGCTCATTGGCGGCTACATGGTTGAAATGGCAAAACGCACCCTGCCGGAAGGGATACTATATGAAGCCGTGGTAGAAACCACCAAATGCCTGCCTGACGCCGTACAACTGCTCACTCCCTGCAGCCTGGGCAACAACTGGATGAAAGTCCACAACCTCGGGCGGTATGCCTTGTCCCTTTTTGACAAGCGTACCGGAGAAGGTGTGCGGGTCTATTTGGATGTGGCGAAGCTGGGAGCATACCCGGAGATCCGAGGTTGGTTTCTCAAGGAAAAGACGAAGGCCGAACAGGATGAAACGCGGTTACTGGCAGAAATCGAAGCTGCCGGGGATACCATCTGTACCTTGATTCCCATCCGCATGAAACGGCGATTCCTAGGTCACAAGCAAATGTACAAAGTCAAAATTTGCCTGTTGTGCGGAGAATCCTACCCGGAGAGCGACGGAGCGGTCTGCCGAGGCTGCCAGGGGGACGCCCCTTATGAATCCGTCTCCGGAAACGGCATTTTGCCACCGCCAAAAGCCAGCTTGAAAGATCCGACGAACCTCTGATCGTCTGACGGTTGGAGATGAGACTTATTGCACAAACTGCCGAATAAAAGCCTCCACCTCCCCCTCGATCCCAAAACAGGTCAGGGACCTTCTTTCGAATCTCAGGTGCATGCGGTTCAGATGGCCGATTTGGACGTGAATACCGAAAGCGGCGAGGTCAGGGTCCTGAAAATGACGGCAGCGGTGGATGCCGGAACGGTGATCAACCCTCAGAATTTGACTGCCCAATTGGAAGGGGGCCTCGACATAGGAGTAGGCTACGCGCTGCGTGAAGAATATATAGCAGGCAAAACACGGGATTGGGCCACTTTCAAATTCCCGGCCATAAGCCACAGTTCCGATATTGAAACGATAATCCAGGAAACGCCGCGTCCAAAGGGCCGATGGGCGCAACCGGAGTTGGTAAGATGTGCATGGTTCCGACCGCTCCGGCGGTGATCAACGCCATAAAGAATGCCGCCGGAATCTGGATCTGCGATTTACCCGCAACTCCGGACAAGATCAGGGCTGCTTTGGAGTTACGGAAAAGCAATGAGTGAGACCTCCAAAGCAGGCGAAACCGACCTGGGCCTGCACGTGCTGTGCGTTGCCGGCCGCGAGATTGTTTTCGACCCTGGAAGGTTTCTTCAATGATTTTTTCGACTGGTCTGAAGAGACATTTGCGTTTTTGGCAAAGGAAAGCGGGCTTTCCTGCATCACGGATCAGCACCGGCAGGTTGTGCAGTTTCCGCGTGAGTTTTACGCTGGGGATCGATCTTTCTTTGGCTTTGGCGCCCGGGTAGCATTCATAGCCCAGGCCTGTTGGCTAAGTTTTGATTTTCTTGCCCGAAAATCGAGAGGAGGAAATTATGGCGGAATCGGTCACCTTAACGGCACAGATTGAAGACGCGCCGAGCAAAAAGCAAATCATCATGGCTCTTTTCGCGTCGGTGGCAGGATTTTCCCTGGACCTGTTCGATCTCTTCCTGCTGTTGTATGTAGCTCCTACTATCGGCAAGCTCTTCTTCCCGGCCGTTATTCCGACCCTGTCTCTGGCGGGCGCCTACGCGGCGTTTGCTACGTCGTGCGTCGTGAGGCCCTTGGGTTCGATTGTTTTTGGCGGCTATGCCGACAAGCACGGCCGCAAAAAGGCGCTTTTTCTGTCGATGGGCGGTGTGGGAATTATCACGACCCTCATGGGGGCGTTGCCCACCGTTAGCATGATCGGCGTCTTTGCCCCGGTCGTTTTCATTTTCTTTCGGCTGATGCAGGGTTTATTCGTGGGCGGAGTTATCGCTTCCACGCACACTATCGGGACGGAGACGGTTCCCGCGTCATGGAGAGGATGGGTATCGGGCCTCGTTTCAGGCGGAGGAGGCGGACTTGGAGCCATACTTGCTTCAGCGGTATTCTATATCATGTCGACACTTTTCCCCGGCCCATCTTTCGAAACCTGGGGCTGGAGGTGTATGTTCTTTTCAGGACTGCTCAGCGCCGTTTTCGCATTGCTCATCTTGCATAAATTGAACGAATCACCCTTTTTCCTGGAGGCGCAGAGAAAAAAGGCCATCGTGAAAAGAGCACCGATCAGGGTTATTTTTTCGCCTGAATACAGAATGATTTCAATCGTAAACATCGTCATCGTGCTGGGCGGCGCCAGCATATATTACCTAACCTCCGGTTACATGCCCACTTTTCTTGGCGTAATCAACAAGCTGGATAAACCCGTGGCGGCCAAAATACTTATGTGGGGCGGAGTCGTTGCCATAATTACACCGATAATTACAGGCCAGTTGAGTGAGATTTTCGGCAGGCGAAAAGTCTTTATCGGCGCGGCGATAGCGGATTTTATCATTTTCGGTTTTGCGGGATATGGGAGGCTCGCCGGTTTCAGCGGTCTCGCTAACATCACTATCTTTGCCCTGCTGATCATATGCGTTGGAAACGCACCCCCGGTCCTGATTTTTTTAAATGAGCGTTTTCCAACGGCCATACGGGCGACCGGGACGGCCGTCTGCTGGAATATAGGCTTTGCCATCGGAGGATTGATGCCGATGCTGGTCTCTGCCCTAAGTCCGCAGGTGTCGGACATCCCTTCGCGTCTTACCTGGTTCCTGATTATTCTGACCGCTTGTATGCTGTGCGGAATTTTGATTGCACCTGAGACAAAGGGTAAATTCGAATAAACCCCGTTCAAAAGAGAGAAAAATAGTCCACGAGTTCCAGATGCCCATCAGGGTTATTTCGGGGGCCGGTTGTGCCCGTGAAACCGTTAGAGAGGTCATACAGTTAAACGCCAGGAAAGTGCTGATTGTTATTACCGATCCGGGTGTAAGCAAGACGGGATTACCCAGCGAAATAGCCGGGGTCTTGGGGGTTTTTATCAAATAAATCCGAAAGTTAACGCCAGCAGAATGCCAGAAAATCGAGTAAAATGCAATACGAAAATTGGCTATTTTGTTAAATAATTCAACAAAATAAGGATTTCCGGATGGACTGCTGTTAGCATATCTGATTTCCGGACGGAGACGAATCAATGCAAAATCTCAAAAAGAGTGCTGATCGAATCTTCGTTATGGATGCTGCGGATGGCCTGGGCGAAAAGCCTCGCCGCCGATACGCAGGTGATTTTTCCGCACTCGATCACTTCCTGCCTTAGCGCCAGTGTGTCCGTAACGATCAGGCTTTCCAGGGAACTGTTGCCGATTCGCTCGACCGCAGGTCCGGAAAGCACTGCGTGAGTTACACAGGCGAATACCGCCTTCGTGCCTCTTTCGAGCAGGGTTTTAGTAGCCTCTACAAGCGTACCGGCAGTGTCCACCATATCGTCCAGAATCACGGCCGTTTTGTCTTCCACCTCGCCTATTATGTTCAAGGCTTCGGCCTTGTTGGGGTCTGTACGGCGTTTATCGATCATTGCCAGCCCCGATTTGAGCAATTTTGCATAAGCCCGCGCGCGGGGCACCCCGCCCGCATCGGGTGAGACGATAACCAGGTTTCGGTGAAAATGCTCTTTGATGAAAGGCAGCAAAATCGGAGATGCATACAGGTTATCGACCGGTACGTTGAAAAAACCCTGAATCTGCCCGGCATGAAGGTCCATGGTTACTATACGGTCCGCACCGACACGGGTGATAAGATCCGCCACCAGGCGCGCCGTGATCGGGACCCGTGGTTTATTCTTCCTGTCCTGACGCCCATAGCAATAATAGGGCATTACGGCAGTGATCCGGCGGGCTGAGGCCCGTTTGCATGCATCGATCATCACCAGCAGTTCCATCAGGTTATCGTTAACCGGAGATGCTCCTGTCTGAATAATGAAAACATCAGCCCCTCTCACATTTTCGCCGATTTCTACTCTGATTTCCCCATCGCTGAACTTCCCGGCCATTGACTTGCCAAGAGGGATTTCCAGGATGTCGCATATGCTCCTGGACAGCGCGGGGTTGCTGTTGCCAGCGAATACCTTCATTCCGTAAACTGCCATGCTCGCCACCTCGTCACATTGTTTCGCGGAGTCCTGCTACATATTACAGAAGGGCGCCGAAGGCAACCCGTACAGGGAGAATTTTGTGTCAGCAGGGTAATGATTGGGACTTCAAACGCGCCAGCCCCAACCCCGTAACGCTTTCCGGATATAAACCAGGTTAAATGCCGTCGATGTCCTCTTCGGTGATGCAATATCCTTCATGACCCGGCCAGTAAAGGAAACGATGGCAGTGAGGGCATTGCATAATGTCTTCATCACGCTGGAGTTCTATAAATTTCTGAGGCGGTATGTTCATATGGCATACCTTGCAAACGCCGTTCTCCACCGCTGAGACCGCTATTCCCGCCTGTTTCAGGAAAAGGAAATCGGTCTTCTTCAAAAGCTCCGGGGTTACCCGTTCACGCACGAGTTGGCGAATGCCTTCGAGATGGTCCAGCCGGCCTTTCAATTCTTCGCCTTCCCGCTGGAGTACGGCCTTGTCCTCTTCCATCTTCCGGCGCCTTTCTGCCAGTTCCTTCTCCAGTTCAGCGACTTCCCCGCCAAGACGCTCGATCCTGTCCATAAGTTCCAGAACGCCGTCTTCATTCTTTGAGATCTCCTTTTTGGTTTCATCGATCTCTTTGAGGATCGCCTGGTATTCCTTATTTGTCTTCACCTCGCTCTGGCGTGTTTTCTGGCGTCCCGAACGCGCTCGCAGATCCTCTATCTGCTGCTCGATCGAGTGGCGGGTTTTCTTCGCATTGTCGTATTCTTCTTTCTTCGAAAGATATTGTCCTTCGAAGTATTCGAATTCTTTTTCCAACTCGGCAATGCGGCGGGGGGCTTCCTCATAGCTTCGGATCAACTGGTTCTTCTTGTCTTCAATCTTCTGGTACTCAATCAGACATTTAAGTTGATCAAGCAATTCACTACCTCCTGATAAAGATGGGCCGAAAACATTGATTAATTCGCGTGCCGTCTTTCTGAATATATCCGTTCAGGCAATCACCTTGAACGGGTCTATCTCTGAATTGGAAACAAAAACTTCTAACTCCGCGCCTTCAGATTTCGCCTTTGAGCGCAGAAAATCGCCAAAAGGTTCGAGAATCAGCTTCTCTGATGCGAAATGCCCGATGTCGATGACCGCGAGTCCGCTTTCCTCGGCAAATCGCGCATCGTGGTATTTCAAATCTCCGGTGATGAAAACCTCGGCCCCCGATGCAAGGACCTTTTCCATCATGCTGCCTCCGCTGCCGGTGCAAAGGGCGACCCTGGTTACCGGTTTTCGCAAATCACCGGTAATCCGGACCACCGTTCCGCCAAGCACCCCTTTTAATCTCGATGCGAGCGATTCGAGCGTAGCTTCGCGAGGCAGCAGCCCCACAAGTCCTATCCCGAGGTATTGCTCGTCCCCGCAATGGGCCGCCTCAGCGTCCAAAGGCACAACACCCTCCAGCCCAAGCAAATCCTTGAGCTGGACATTTGTGCCCTGCGGGGCGGCATCGATGTTGGTGTGGGCCGCTATTACGCTTATCCCGCTAAGCACGGCCTGCCTGATGATCGATCCCGGCCAGGAATCGGTCCTGACGCAATTGACGGGCCGAAGCAGCAAAGGGTGATGTGTAACCACACACTGACATCCAAGTTCCTGAGCCTCCCTGAGCACGGAAGACGCCGGGTCCAGGGCGACAAGGACCCTGGTGACCGGGGATTCGGGATCTCCAACCTGAAGCCCGCAGTTGTCCCATGATTCAGCATAACGGAAAGGCGCCCAGGAATCGATCCACTGGAAAATGTCTTTTATCCGGACCATATTCGGTGCTCCTAAAATCCCCCCTGCACCCCTTTAGAAAAGGAGGGTATAAAACAAGAGGGGTGTTCCTATTGGAACACCCCTCTTGTTTTATACTGCTCCAGCGGTTCCGGTATCCTGAAGTCGCCGGGGATATTTCTATTGCTGATGAATTCCTCCGAATAAGGAATAACCATCTCCTCAATGACCCGCCTGTTACGATGTTACCATCTCGGGCTTACCTGGTGGGCCCACCTGGCCTCGAACCAGGGACCTGCCGGTTATGAGCCGGGTGCTCTACCAAACTGAGCTATGGGCCCGTCTTTGGAATAACCAAAACTCAAGTATAATTTCCGGTGTCGAAAAGAGTCAAGCAGAAACAAAGAAATCAATTACAGAACCTGCTGACGGCTAAGTTTCGATAAAACTCTTCAACTCCTTGCGCCTGCTGGGATGGCGAAGCTTACGCAGGGCCTTGGCTTCTATCTGCCTGATGCGCTCTCTGGTAACCGTAAAATCCTGACCTACCTCTTCCAGCGTATGGTCCGCCTTTTCGCCGATTCCAAAGCGCATGCGAAGAACTTTTTCCTCCCTTGGAGTGAGCGTGGCCAATGCCTTCCGGGTTTGTTCGCTAAGGTTTAGGTTTATTACCGCATCCACCGGGGAAGCCACCCGTTTGTCCTCGATAAAGTCGCCCAGATGGCTGTCTTCCTCTTCGCCTATAGGCGTCTCAAGGCTGATAGGCTCCTTTGCGATCTTGAGCACTTTGCGGACCTTGTCGACCGGAAACTCCATTTTTTCGGCGATTTCTTCGGGCACCGGTTCGCGTCCGAGTTCCTGAACCAGGTAGCGCGAGGTCCGGATGAGCTTGTTGATGGTCTCGATCATGTGCACCGGTATCCGAATGGTCCTCGCCTGGTCGGCGATCGCTCTGGTGATCGCCTGCCGAATCCACCAGGTGGCGTAAGTGCTGAATTTATATCCTCGCTGATATTCGAATTTGTCCACCGCCTTCATCAGCCCGATATTGCCTTCCTGTATCAGGTCCAGGAACTGAAGGCCGCGGTTTGTGTACTTTTTTGCAATGCTTACCACGAGCCGCAGGTTGGCCTCGATCAACTCGCTCTTGGCCAGCTTGGCGCGAAGGGCTCCGTCTTTCACCCTGCCGAGCAGATGCCTGAGAGACTTTGAATCCATTTTCGCTTCCCTTTCCATGGAAGCAATGCGGTCTCTTGCCTCTGCGGCCTTGACACGGAACCTGTCGTATTCTTCCTTTGACACCCCACAAATAGGCGCCGGACCGGCCTTCGCTTCTTCCAGACCCACCTGTTCCAGAACCAGTCTTGGGTCGCCCCACTTCTTGCCCATACGGTGCAGCCAGTCCTTTAGAGTTTTTTCGGCATTTTCGATAGCCATGAGGTGGCCTGTCAGCTTCTCGATAATATTGTCGATATGACGGCGGCTGAGTTGGAGATCTTTCAGAAGGTTTACTATCTGCTCCTTATTCTGCTGCACCTGGTTTTTCAGCTCGAATTCCTTCTCCGGATCTACGCTTTCTCCGTGAAGAAGCGCCTGCATCGATTTATTTTCCTCGTCCAAACGCTGCACTTCATCGAGGATGCCTATTATCCGGTTTTTCTGGGCCGCTTCCTCTTCCTCGCTGATTTCCTCCTCTACTTCGCGGATTACCTCATTGAGGCGGGAACCCTCAGTCTGGAGCTTGTCTCTGAGGCTCATTATCTGTTTTATGCCTATGGAAGACTCCATGATGGCATTAAATATCTCACGCTCTCCTACCTCGATCCGTTTGGCTATTTCGACCTCCCCGTCGCGCGTAAGTAGGGAAACCTGCCCCATTTCCCGCAAATACATCTTTACCGGATCAGTTATCCGGTTGGCCGCATCAGCCTCAAGCTGGATATCGTCCTCCTCTTCCTCTACGAGGCCCTCGGCGTCCGGGACCGGCCTTACCACCTGCACCTGCCTCTCGGAATCGACAATCTCGATATCCATTTCATCGAAAATCATCATCATGTCGTCGAGCTTCTCCGCTGTTACGATATCCTCGGGAAGCGCTTCGTTAACTTCGTCCAGCGTCAGATAGCCCTTCTCCTTGCCTGCGGCAATCAACCGGTTCAGATCGTCGAGTTCCGGTTTGCCCAGCGCAGGATCGCGCCTCTGCTTGGCATCCTTTTCCGTCATCAGCTAACTCCTAAACGTTATCGGGAAAATCACCAACGTTGGTTTTGGCCCTAAGATTTCTAATTTCCACGAGAATGTTTGTGATTTGAGCCCGGTCTCCTTTGCTTTCGGCTTCCCGCAGACATCGCTCCAATTCTTTGTTCCTCTTTCTTACCGTCCTTTTGATCAAAGCTTCTAGCCAATCCCGTAGTTGAATTTCCGGCTCCTCGAGTTCATAGGGTTCCAGAAGATATCGCGTATAGAGTTCCTGCAACTCCGATTCGTGCAGCAGATCGTATAGAGAAGACGGGCTATACTCTTCAGCGTTGCAAAAACCTGCCTGACAAAGCAATCCGGCCATTGCGGCCAGCTTTGATTCCTCAAAACAGCCAAGAGCATCGGACTCGCGTACGCACTCGACCAGGGCCGGATACTGGATCATGAGCCTGAGAACCTTTTCCTCCAGAGATTCAATCAGCGGCGGTTTGTTGACCGGCCCGGACTGACTGCGGCTTGAGTCCGGTCTACCCCGTTTCTCGTGCAAAAGCTGCGCCTTGGCTACTTCTTCGGTAATTGAAAACCGGTCTGCGATGATGCGCAGGTACTCGGATTTGAGAAGCGGCTGATGCACGCGCTGAAAAATGGGCTGAAGCTCCGCAAATATTTGTGCTCGTCCAGCCGAACTTCCGTCCCATGACGAAACGGCTTTCCGAATCGTATAAGCTCCAAGCTCCTCCCTTTGCTTAATGAGAAGCTCAATCTCGGACAATCCAAATCTTTTCAGAAAATCATCGGGATCCAGTCCCTCAGGAAACCGGATACAGCTAACCGAAAGCTCCTCTTGCAAAAACAAGGGCAGGGCGCGCAGTATTGCCCGCTCTCCTGCATCATCCCCATCGTAGGCCAGCACGACTTCGTCGCACATCCTGGAAAGAAGCCGCACCTGCTGGCTGGTGAGGGCTGTCCCAAGAGTCGCCGCCACCCGGTGGAATCCTTTTGCGTGGAAGGCCAGAAGGTCCATGTAGCCTTCCACGAGCAGCACCTGCCTTACCTGGCGGCAGGCCTCCCGAGCCACTGCATACTGGTAGAGCATTCTTCCCTTGTGGTACACGGGAGTTTCGGGACTGTTAAGGTATTTCGGCTCATTTTGTTCATCCTTGGACAGAATCCTCCCGCCAAAGGCAACGATTGTACCACGCTCATCTCTTATTGGAAAAATCAGCCGATTTCTGAAGCGATCGAAAAACTTCGAAGGATCATTTGAACTCTGGCTTAGAAGTCCGGCTTTTACAGCCAGCGCAGGTTCGACTCCCTTCTTTTTCAGGTGTTCGAAAAGCCCGTCCCACCTCGCAGGCGCATATCCCAATCTCTGTGATTCGATAACTTCTTCAGGAAGCCCGCGCCCGGCAATATACTCCCTCGCCGTCCTGCCCTCCGCTGCGACATGAAGCTGGCTGTAAAAGAAGTCCGCCGAGCATTCGATAGCCTCCAGAATCCGCCTGCGCTCTTCCTGACTTGCCAGGAGCAGATCGCCCCGGACTGCATGGTCCTTCTGAGGCAACTGGATATTGTAGCGGTCGGAAAGATATTTAACGGCATCAGTAAACGTGAGATTCTGATGTTTCATTACAAAATTGAGGACATCGCCCCCGGTTCCGCATCCGAAACAGTAGTAGAGTTGGTTATCCGCATCCACCTGGAAAGAAGGGGTCTTCTCCTGGTGGAATGGACACAACCCGACGTGACGGTTGCCCGAGCGGCGCAGATGGACCGCCCGGCCTATCACCTCGACAATGTCCACTGCCTGCTTTACGAGAGTGGCAATTCCGGAATCAGTCACTCAGCAAGCCTTATATGGCGAAAAGGAAACGGATAATGAAAATCAAAAGGTGAAAATTACGGATTTGTAGCCCCTGAAAGCCGCCAAATCAAGTATTATTTCTCCCCGGCGTGCCGCCGTGGTCACGATTGCCAGGCCCGGAACCCTTGGCCCCGGGTGCTCCTGGGGGCTGCGGAAACCATACCGATATAGGGTATCGTGTATCAGGGTATTGAGGATTTTCCGGCCTCCGAACACCGGGGTTTCCGGATGAGCACTGTTATTTAGTGTCCGCCAAAGCTTCTGCTGCCACCGCCGCAGGCAGTGGCCAAGCTGGCTGGCGGTCCCACCGCCCTAGGGCGGAAAAGGACCCTTTTTGAATTGGAAACTATTTAGCGAGCTTGCTCCGGACCAATTCGTTTACCATTTTGCCCTCAGCCCGACCGGCCACTTTAGGCATGAGAATTTTCATCACACGCCCCATATCGTTCGGGGAAGTTGCTCCGGCTTCCGACACAGCTTCGCTGACCATTGTTTCCACTTCTTCCAGCGAAAGCTGTTGTGGAAGAAAATCCTGAAGGACTCGGATTTCATCTTCTTCTTTTGAGGCTAAATCCGCCCGCCCGCCTTTCCTGTACAGTTCGACTGAGTCGTGCCGTTGCTTTACCAGGCTCGAGATCACCTGATGGATCTCGGTCTCGCTCGGCTGCCGCCTGATGTCTTTTTCTTTGACTTTCACTGAGGTGAGAAGCATCCGCAAGGCGTCTTTGGCAGTTTCGTTTTTTCCCCGGATAGCGTTCTTAAGAGCCTCTTCTATTCTTGCGCGCAGTTCCATACCCTACCTCATTTCCCGATATCACCCGAACCCGCCTGCCGGGCCCGCGCAATTGCTTCTCTGAGATTAAGCGTCCCTTCGTAGATTGCCCGGCCGGTTATTACTCCGAGCAGCCCGAGCAAAGTGAGTGGAAGAAGCCTTTCGATATCTTTCATGGTCGAGACCCCGCCTGAAGCGATGACAGGCGCCCCTGTCTGCTCGATTAAACGGCGCGTCGCTTCGACGTTCACACCAGTCTGCATCCCGTCCCTATGGATATCCGTGTAAATGACCGCAGCAAGTTCGAGCTTTTTGAACCGGAGTACAAGAGTCACAGCGTCGGTCTGAGTCGATTCCTTCCACCCTTCCACTGCGACATAGCCGTCTCTGGCGTCGAGGCCAAGGGCAATTCTGCCCGGATACCGGCCGCAGGCCGCCTCGAGCATTTCCGGCTGCCTGAGCGCGGCCGTACCGACAATTACCCTGGCCACCCCTGACAAAAGGTACTCATCGACATTTTCAAGACTCCTTATGCCGCCTCCGACCTGGACCGGGATAGATACGGACTGAGCTATCTTTCGAATTATCAGGCCGTTTACCGGACTTTTCGCGAATGCCCCGTCAAGGTCAACCAGGTGAAGCCACTCGGCGCCTTCGGCCTCCCAGTGCTTCGCTACCTCTACCGGGTCCTTACCGTAGACCGTAGCGCGGTCCGGGTCTCCTTGCATGAGCCGGACACAAAGTCCATCTTTCAGGTCAATGGCTGGGAAAATGATCACTTCTACCTCAGTTTTGAGTTTTTAGTTTTGAGTTAACTCAAAACTGAAAACCGGCAACTAAAAACTAACTTCTCTTTGCACCTATGAAAATTCGGAACAAATCCTCACCGGACTTGAGCCGAAAGCCGGCTGCCTGAGCCTCTTTCTCGCAATACCTGCCGCCCTTGCCCGATCCCGAACCGTCGGATTTCAAATCCTCCACCAGCAGGAACGGCACCGGATCAGTCGAATGCGTTCGCATTGATACAGGGGTAAAATGGTCGGTTGCAACCAGCAGGTGTATCTTGCCGAATTTCCTTGCCCCCTCGACAATCGGTCCGACAATGCGCTTGTCGAAATACTCTATGGCTTGGATTTTCATTTCAAGGCTTCCCGCATGCGAAGTTTCATCCGGCGCTTCAACGTGCAGAAAAACGAAATTCCCCCGCTCAAGCGCGGACAGTGCCGCCGCAACTTTGCCCTCATAATTGGTATCGATATAGCCTGTTGCGCCTTCCACCTTCACGGGGTCCAGTCCCGCATAAACACCGATGCCCATTAGAAGGTCCACGGCCGAAATCATTGCCCCATGCAGTCCGAATCTGTCCAGCTTGGGCATTGAGGGCGCTTTCCCCTGCCCCCACAACCAGACGGCGTTTGCGGGACTTTTCCCTGCTTTTTTCCTGCGCATGTTGACCGGGTGGTCCTCGAGCACCCGCGCCGCCCTTTCTGTAAAATCCTGCAGAATCGGTTCCGTGGACAAAAGGCCATATTGGGCCACGGGCTGTCCGAGAATGTCATGGGGAGGAATCGTGCTGATTTCAGCCCTGCCTCCTTTCCAGACGAGAAGCTGCCTGAAGCTCACGCCGGCGTATAGCTTCAGGGGAGAGCCCGAAACCGTGCTCTGAAGGCTGCAGACGATCTCTTGAGCTTCCGGGGTCGAAATCTGACCGGCCGAGTAGTCTCCCATAATGACATTTCCGGCTTCATCCTTGCTGAGAAAAACCAGGTTACACCTGAAGGCAACTTCATCAGGTTCGAGCCGGACCCCGATGCTCGCCGCCTCCAGCGGTCCTCTTCCCGTATGATAGACTGCCGGGTCATACCCGAGCAGGCTCATATTAGCCACGTCGCTCCCGGGCAGCATCCCTGAGGGAATCGTCTGCACAATCCCAAGGGTCCCGATTCGGACAAGCCGGTCCAGATTGGGAGTCCGGGCCGCCTCAAGGGGAGTGAGGCCGTTAAGCCTGTCGAAAGGATAGTCACCCATCCCGTCGCCGACAAGAATGATGAATTTGTCACCCATTTGAATCAGCCTGAGGTCCGCTAACAGGTAATCAAGCAGAAACTAATCCGCGTTGTTCTCGATTCGTATCAGCATGGTCGGCGCAACTACAACGTCCAGGTTATCGATCTCGTCCAGGGCTTTTCTTACGTTGCTCTCCAGCGCTTCATGAGTAATCATCACCAGAGGGACCGAGTTTGTGTGCCGGCCCTTTTGGATTACTGCGGCTATACTGATCTGGTATTTACCAAGTATGCCCGAGATCTTTGAGAGCACGCCGGGCATATCGAGCGCCAAAAATCGGAAGTAGTAAGAGGTCGAGACATCCGAAACAGGTTTGATATCCAGTTTCTGAAGCCTGCCGGGCAGAAAGGCAAGCGAGGGAATTCTTCCGGGGGTCTTGTTGAGGATGTCTCGAGCGACGTCTATGAGGTCGCTCACTACGGCGCTGCCGGTAGGCATCATTCCTGCCCCCATGCCATAGAGCATTACATCCCCCACCGCATTGCCCTCAATGTGCACTGCATTGTAGGCGCCATTCACACTTGCGAGCACGTGTTCCCGCCCGATGAGTGTCGGGTGGACTCGCATCTCCAGGCGGCCGTCCTTGTTTCGGGCGATTGCAAGCAGCTTTAACCGGTATCCGAACTCCTTCGCGTATTCGATGTCCAGCGGATCGATCCCGGATATCCCCTCAATATGGACCCGATCGAACTCAATCGAGGTGCCGAACGCTATTGCACTTGCGATGGCAAGCTTGTGTGCCGTATCGATCCCCTCTATGTCAAGAGTCGGATCTGCTTCGGCATAGCCGAGCGTCTGCGCCTCCTTCAGAGCATCGGCAAACGAGAGTTTGTCTTCCGTCATTCGGGTGAGGATATAATTTGCTGTGCCGTTGAGAATGCCGAAAATGGTGGTGATCCGGTTCGAGGCAAGCCCCTCCCGCAGGGATTTGATAAGAGGGATTCCACCCCCTACCGACGCCTCAAAGCTTATTGAAAGCCCCTTTTCTTGGGCCAGCCCGAACAGCTCATTACCATCATGGGCAAGCAACGCCTTGTTTGCGGTAACTACATGTTTTCCATTTTCAATTGCAGTGCGGATAACTGTTTTTGCCGCCTTCAATCCACCTATAAGCTCGATTACAATCTGGATTTCCGGGTCTTTCAAAATATCGTCAACGTTTCTGGTGAGCATCTCGCGCGGGACACTGACCGGCCTCTCGCGATCTAGGTCGAGGTCCGCCACACGTCTAAGTTCCACGGGGACCCCAAGCCTGCTCTCAATCACATCGGCGTTTTCCCGAAGCACCTGTACGACTCCGCAGCCGACAGTTCCCCAACCTACAAGCCCGACGCCGATTTTCCGCATAAAACCCCCTGTAAAAGTGAAACCTGCTCCCTCAGCTCATTGGCAAAATGAACAGTCGCAGGCAGGCCTTCGGCTCCAATAGTTAATGATATATAAGCATGGTTTCGAAAGGGCTAACCCGCGCTCGCCAGCTTTCGAGGAGAAACTGCTTTTTGGAACGCCTTGCGAAGGCCTCTTATGGCCTGCTTCGTCCGCATTTCATTTTCCACCAGGGCGAAGCGCACAAATTCATCCCCGTATTCGCCGAACCCCAGTCCCGGGGAAACCGCCACCTTGGCCTCTTCAATGAGGTATTTGGAGAAACCCACAGAACCCATCCATCGGAAAGGTTCGGGGATGCGCGCCCAAACGAACATGGTCCCCTTAGGCTTATCCGTCGTCCACCCTATGCGGTCTAAGCCCTCAATGAGAATGTCGCGCCGGGATTTATACACCGACACAATTTCTTCCACGCAGGACTGATCGCCTTTGAGCGCCACCGTGGCCGCAATCTGTATAGGCTGGAAAACGCCGTAATCCAGGTAGCTCTTTATGCGCGTCAAAGCGCCTATCATTTCAGCGTTGCCCACGCAGAACCCGACTCGCCATCCCGGCATGCTGTAACTCTTGGACATGGAAAAGAATTCAACGCCGACTTCCTTGGCGCCCGGAGCCTGCATAAAGCTCGGAGCCTTGTACCCGTCGAAGGTCAGATCGGCGTAAGCCAGGTCATGAATTACCATGATCTTGTGTTCACGAGCAAATTCAACGATCTTGTGAAAGAAATCCAGGTCAACGACGGCGGTGGTCGGATTGTGCGGAAAACAAATGATCATCAGCTTAGGCTTGGGCCACGTCTGCTTTATGGCAATTTGCAGGTCTTCCAGGAAGTTGCGGTCCGGCCCGATCGGGACCGATCTGACGTCCCCCCCGGCTATGATCGCCGAGTAGGGATGGATAGGGTAAGTGGGGTTGGGCGCGAAAACAACGTCTCCCGGGCTTATCAGCACCAGCACCAGGTGCGACAATCCTTCCTTGACGCCGATTGTGACCACTGCTTCTTTGTCCGGGTCGATATCGACGTCATAATTTCTCTTGTACCATTCGGCCACTGCTTCGCGCAGACGGGTTATTCCTCGTGACGCCGAGTAGCGGTGGTTGTGCTTCTTTCTGGCAGCCTCGACAAGCTTTTCTATTACGTGTTTGGGCGCCGGGAGGTCAGGGTTTCCCATTCCCAGGTCTATGATGTCCTCTCCGGCCCACCGTTTCTCCATTTTAAGCGCGTTCACCTCGGCAAACACGTAAGGCGGCAGCCGGTGCATTCGGCTACTTTCGGCAATGTTGAAACTCATTATCGTTATTCTCCACAATTTAAGGCTTTAAATGTGAAAAGATTAATACTTTAGTTCCCGGAATGTCAAAGGATAGTTCTAATAAGATATCACCCTCTTAAAACTTGTGCGCTACAATGCGGTTCTGCTAAGTTAATTTTGAATTTTTATTTTATAGATGCCGGAGCGCGAAGGCAAGCCTATGAAACAGGTCATTCTGGGAACAGCCGGCCACATCGACCACGGAAAGACCTCGCTTATAAAAGCCCTGACCGGAATCGATACGGATCGCCTGAAGGAAGAAAAACTGCGGGGTATTACAATCGAGCTCGGATTTGCACACATGGAAATGCCCGGAGGAGAACGCCTCGGGATAGTCGATGTGCCCGGCCATGAGAAATTCGTCAAGCACATGGTCGCAGGGGCCACAGGAATCGATTTGGTAGCCCTGGTGATCGCCGCCGACGAAGGCATCATGCCTCAGACTCGCGAACACATGGAGATTTGCCAACTCCTTCGCGTAAAGAAAGGGCTCGTGGTCCTCACCAAAACCGACCTTGTCGACGATTCGGACTGGTTGGAACTGGTGCGCGAGGACATAGTGGAGTTCCTTAAGGGCACTTTTCTGGAGGGGTGTGAGATCATTGCCGTCTCGGCGGTCACCGGCGAGGGACTTGACGAGCTAAAAAAATCGCTGGCCAGGCTTTTTGCCGAGGTTCAACCGAAAAGTTCGGAAGGCCCCTTTCGACTGCCGGTTGACCGGGTATTCACAATGCGCGGATTCGGGACCGTCATTACTGGAACCAGCATTTCCGGACGGCTTCAGATCGGAGACCCTGTAGTGATCTACCCCAACGGACTCAAAAGCAAAGTGCGGGGTATCCAGGTCCACGGAAACGAAGTGCAGGAAGTCCTCCCGGGCCAGAGGACGGCGGTAAATCTGCAGGGGATGGAGCGGGCGCTCATCGAGCGCGGAGACGTTCTGGCCTCTGCGGGCGCGCTTTCCGCCTCCCACATCATAGACATTCAACTCGAGCTTCTGAAAAGCACCCCGAGACCGCTGAAACACAGGGCAAAAATCCGCTTCCACACAGGGACCGCCGAACACCTTGCCACAATCATCCTGCTCGACCGGCAGGAACTGAAACCGGGCGAGAAAAGCTTCGCGCAACTCAGGCTTGATCAGCCCGCCGCTGTCTTGCGCGGAGACCGTTTTGTGCTCCGCTCCTACTCCCCCGTTCTGACAATCGGCGGAGGCGACATCCTTCACCCCCTTCCCCGAAAACACAAGGGACCGGCCAAACGGGAAGCCGCCAAAGCGCTCGAAATACTCTTCAAGAGCCCCGAATCCGATATAATCCTCTGGCACCTTCAGGATGCCGGCTGGGCTGGGCTGGGCGAGGTGGACCTCCGGATACGAGCCAATGTGCCGCAAAAGTTTCTTGAAAAAACCCTTCAGCAATTTACGAGCGCCAGGAAGGTGGTGCTCTACGATAAGGAAAATAAAAGGCTGATTCACCCGGATGCGCTGGAAGAGATGAAATCTTCCGTCACTGAAATCCTGGCCGGCTACCATAGCCGTTTTCCACTCAAAGCCGGAATGCCCAAAGAGGAAATCCCGGCCCTTCTTTCAAAGCCTATAGAAACAAAGCTTTACAACTTCGTCCTGCGCCAGCTTGTCGAAGCCGGCCAGGTCGCCCAGGAGATGGAATGGGTGCGCCTGACTACACACAAAGTGGCCTTGAGCAAAGACGAGGATACCATTCGGCAAAAAATCGAAAACGCCTTCCGGGAAGCCGGCCTGCAGCCGCCCTTCTTCAAGGAAATCACATCCGGATTGCCGGGCACTTCCAAACAACACCAGGAAGTGCTCGAATGGATGCTGAAAAAGGGGACTCTCGTAAAAACAAAAGAAGAAATCTACTTTCATACCGCAGCAATGACCGAACTTCATAATCGCCTGGTAACCTGGCTCAAAGAGCACGGCGAAATCACGACCCCCCAATTCAAGGAGATGACCGGCGCAAGCCGCAAATACACCATCCCGCTTCTCGAGTACTTTGACGCGCAGAAAGTTACCATTCGAGTGGGTGAGGTGAGAAAACTGAGAGGCGCCGCCTGAAAAACGGAAAGCGCAAAACCCGGGACCGTCTTGTGCCATAAAATGAGCTGGTGTTGCGTCAACTAAGTTCGGTGAGTGCAAACCTGCATACGTCATTCCGGCGGGGCCTGCCCCGGAAGTGTCCAGTCCGGGGGCCGGAATCCAGAGTATTTTTATTTGGTTAGAAGCACTGGACCCCGACTTTCACTGGGGTGACGATACCTTGAAACATGCTAAAACTTTGTTGACAATGTACTAGTGCCCACCCAGGAACACCGGATGAGACACGAGCTGTTTCCAGTTCGGAAAGGAGGGATTTTTCGTCCTGGCGCGTACAGTTTGGTGCCACGCCATTTCCGGATTGCCCAGCGCCGCACCGAGAGGTGCAAGGAAATCGAGATCCCCCCTAAATGGGCGGGGGGAATTTGGTGTTTTCCCCCCTTTTATAAAGGGGGGCAGGGGGGATCTTGGTTTGAAAGCTTTTTCTGCTCACTGTGCGTCCTCACAAAAGATCGGACGCCGAACCAGAAGCATCTCACGCTGGCTCCGAGGTTCAACGCGAACCCGATCATAGTGAGGGTTCACTGCCCACTGTTCACTCATCGCGGAGCGATGCGGGGGCATAGCAGCAATGATGGCGTTACGCCAGAAATTCCTCGACCAGCCGCTCCCACCCGATTTCAGGCGCTTCTTTGAAAACGTCCCTGGCAGGCTCGCTGTCGGGAGCAACCAGTGAAATTCGTGATTCTTCGGCCAGCAGGGAGTTCAGGTACATCGCCTCCTCGTCGATCCACAACAGGCCCTCTGAGTCGAAAAACAGGTTATCCAGATTCTCCTTGAGGTTCGAGGGACGGATGACCATAAGCCAGCCATCCTCATAGGGAGCATCATTAGCGATGAAAGCTTTGCCGAGTACGTTGTGGTTAACGGCTGTCACCACCCCGTCCACCGGGCTGATAATCATGGCTTGCCTGCCGGACCGGTTCAGAATCCCTGCCGGTTGGCCCTGGCGCACAGTAGACCCCGGAGCGGGCACCTCGATTGCATCCTGATGCCCGAGCAGTCGCAGGGCAAAATCATCTATACCCACTCGCACCAGGCCGCCGTACTCCACTCGAGCCCAGGTGTGACCTCGATGATAGTAATAATTCCGGGCCATGTGGTATCCCGATTCACTCGCGTGGTGTGTCCGCTTGGGACCTGGCAGGTGGCTCGAATCCTCGATCATCTGTTCGACCGGACAATTCACACAGCTCTTCGAGGAGCACAGGCCGTAGGAAATCCGCCCGCTAAGCACGTGACGGCACTTGCCGTTTGACATGAACCAGCTCATGTTGCGCGTCCCCGACACAGCACGTCCACACGCCTCACCCTTATCCTCTTGGGCGGCCCGTACGCTTTTTTCGATGGAACACCCGAGGCAGTCGAAAGCGTTGATACACTCAGTAGATTCGATCACACCGGCCTTACTCCAGATGCATGCCTCGTTCGGCATTGAAAACACTACCGGTTGCCCTGTCCGTTTTCGATCCCCTGCGTCCATGATGTCCTCCTTTGTATTTACAACAGAAACTTGAATTCTCCCTGTACGGCTTCGATCATGCTTGCAGGAACAACTGAGCACGATTCGAGCCAAAGCTTTACCTTCTGCGATAATTCCTGCAGTCTCTTGTTTTTATTGTACTTTTAGGGAATAGGTTGTTCGGCGTGTTTATTGAGTCAGGTTCCCGGGGTGGATGGCGATGCCGCATATTGCATCAGCATTCGCATCAACTCCTATATTCCTAACGATATCCATGAATTGCAGATGAGATGCATTTTGCGGCATGGTGATGCAATATGCATCGCTCGGGTATGAGGCATTGTGAATCACCGCCTCTCTGCCGTTAGCTTGCCGATCTCGAAAGAGTCAGTTTGCACCGATTCGCTGAACAAGTGATTCGAAAATGGCAAAGAATTTGGCGCCCCATTTCTCAAGGCGGAGGAGAGAAGGGTTGACTTTTACGAAATCAATTTCCCGCCCTGAGGGCTATTCCATGATTGAGACCACCGGGGAGGGGTCCGGCTGGTGTTTCCACACTGCTAATTTGGCTGATTGCACCTGAAAAACTTGTATCCACGCTGAAGGTCTCAAGCGACGAAGAACGGATGCTGGGTATCAACTCTCGCTACAAATTCCTCAATTGCCGGGTCTGCACCTGCTCCATATGATCCGGAATAAGGCGTTCTGGGGCGAAGGCGTCAAACCGTCCATAGACTCGGTCATCAGGCGGCTTGTAAAGGTAGGAGCCAAAGTGGTCTACCATGCCAGAAAGTGGCATGTCCATGTTGCGTCGGCTTTTCCACTGGCCCGGTATTACCGTATTTTATTCTCCTGAGCCTATCACCTGGTGTGCGGCGGAACGAATCCACCAAGTACGGAGGAGGAGGTGTGTCCTGAAATTGCAAAAACCAGCGCCACTGAGATATTTTTTGCATTGTCGATCGGGAAATATTATTATTTTGCGGACTTGCGGAGCTGCAGGGGAAGTTTTTCAAGCAAAAATGCGATCTCGACATGCAGTTCGGAGGCATAGGGCAGAAGTTAGTGCATTATTCCGGTTAAGATTGTTCGAAGATGTCATCGAAGAGGGCAAGGCCGGGGGCGTTTTTCGTTCCGAGATAAACCCCGGGGGGTTCTGGAACATGCTGTTTGGCACCTTCAGCCTGGTAGCAAAACGGTGGCTTATCGATAAAAAGATGAGCGAACTGGACATGATGAAGGAAATTTCCAATGTAACAGATTTGGTGGTGGAGGCCGTTTTGGCGGGGTAGTCCCAAAAAGAGATTGGGAGGCCGTCAAGTCTTGCGTGCAAGGCTCAGGGTGCTATGTAAGACAGCCTCCTGTTGAGAAAACAGGGGTGGCCCAGCAAACAAATGATGGTCCATTAATATGACTGGAGGATCATATCATAAGTCTTCGCGGTCATGAGAGTGAGCCATAGAATGACAATGACCAAAAAAAGGAGGAGTAAAGTGAAAAAGACAGTCTTTATCTTATTCGTTGTGCTGGGCCTGCTCCTGGGAATCGCCATGGTTCCAACCTTTATCCGGGCTGCGGAATTTTCTTATGCCGGCCCGCCGGCCTTTACCGTAACTTACCCCGATGGCAGCAAACCTGACAAAACGACTGCACCTGAACAAGTATGGGCCATTAAGACGCCGGAGAGGGTCACTGTGCAGGCCGGCGTTGCGCCTATTCCCGAAGGCATTGCGCTGAAGGATTACGCTGAGAAATCTTACAAGCCTGGTCTGGAGTCCAGCGAAAAGACCAAAGCCACAATGATAACGAACAAGGAATATGAACTGGCTGACGGTACCAAGGCTTACTACACAGAAATGGAGTGGATGTGGCACGGCACAACCCTGCTCACGACGGTTATGGTTGCTGCCTACAAGGACGGCAGGATGGTTTACGTCACATCCCATCCCTGGGCTAGTCTCGACGAGCCTAAAGAGATTGTCCGGAGTCTCAAATTCAAATAACGTCCATGATCCGGATACAGGGATCCCGTGAAGTGAAGAAACTGGGTCCCGGATCGGGTCCGCGATGACAAGAAAATTTATTTTTTTAATAACCAGCCTGGAATAAAAGGGGCAGGAGCGATAATCGTCCGGCTCCAAGTTATGATCCTGCCCCTTGCTCAGACTCTGCGGTTTTCAAGCTCTTTAAACCTTTAAGCACAGGTAAAGAAAACCGGTCATGCGCAGGTATATTTTTGAAAGACTCCTGTACACCATTATTCTTTTATTCCTGGTGTCCATCCTGATCTTCATCCTCGTCCGGCTCCTCCCCGGAGATCCAATATCTGCGGCAGCCATGGCCAATCAGGATCTGCGGGACAAGACGATTATGGCCGAGTTGCGGGTGCGTTTCGGCCTGGATCGGCCGGTCTATATCCAATACGTCATCTGGTTGAAAGACTTCGTCTCGGGTGAATGGGGCAAATCCATCGGGAGCGGCGAACCTGTCATGGATATGTTTCTGGAACGACTGCCGGTTACCCTTTGGCTCTTCCTGGGGGCGACGTTCTGGGCTTTTCTGATTGGATTCCCCGTGGGAATCATAGGAGCACTGAAACGAAATACCGGCCTGGATGCCTCTCTAACGACCATCTCTATCATCGGGGTTTCCATCCCTGCCTTTTGGGAAGCTATTATTTTTATCTATATCTTTGCGGTCATTTTGCAGGTCTTTCCCTCTTCCGGGTATGTGCCCTTTTTCGAGAGCCCATGGGAGAACATAAGTTCGGTGATTATGCCCACTTTCATTATGGGTACCGGGAGCGCAGGGCTGCTGGCGCGTTATGTGCGATCCAGTTTCCTGGAAGTCCTGAGTCAGGACTTTATCCGTACGGCGAGGGCCAAGGGAGTAAAACCAGCCGGCGTGATTCTCAAGCATGCCCTTAAGCCGTCCATGTTGCCGCTGATCACGGTCATTGGTTTGAGCTGGGCCGGCCTGTTAGGCGGAGCCTTCATTGTCGAGTTCATGTTTGCCATTCCGGGCCTCGGCAGGATGGGGGTCGACGCGGTCTTTGCCAGAGATTTTCCAGTTCTCCAGGCTGTACTGGTAATCGCAGCCTTAAATGTTTTAGTGGTCAATTTGCTGGTCGATCTCATGTACGGAGTTCTGGACCCGAGGGTGCGAGTGCAAAGGTAAAAAAGGAAGTGAGTGAACCCATGTCCGAAAAGACAGAAGGAGCGATAGAACCGCGCCGGATCTCCCGGGTCGGAGCAAAAGCGATCATAAGAGGGGTCTTCAAACATAAGCTTTCCAGGGCTGGAATCATTATAATTTTTCTCTTATTTATTATGGCCGTTTTTGCTCCGTTTTTGGCCCCATACGACCCCAATGTCCAGGACCTCTATAATGTATTGCAGGGACCTTCGGCAACCCACTGGCTGGGGACGGATAACGTCGGTAGGGATCTTTTTTCCCGCATCATTTTCGGGTCTCGCGTTTCCATGACGGTAGGGTTCTTTGCCGTCTTTATTTCCGCCGTTACCGGGTCCTTTCTGGGCCTTTTGGCCGGCTACCGGGGCGGGGTGGTGGATATGATCGTCATGCGTATTGTCGACACCTTTATGTGCATTCCGTACCTGCCTTTTGTACTGGTTTTAGCCGCTGCCCTCGGACCGGGTCTAAACAATATCATCATTGCCCTGGCCGTCCTGGGATGGACAGGTTTTTGCCGAATTATGCGAGGCCAGGTGCTCATGGTCAGAGAACTGCCTTACATAGAAGCAGCCAGGGCCTCCGGCGCCTCCGGCCTGCGTATCATGTTTAAGCACCTTTTGCCTAACTGTCTTGCCCCTATTATCGTTGCAGCCACCATATCTCTTGGAGCGTTTATCATGCTGGAGAGCGCCATGGCCTTTTTAGGCCTGGGGGCTGAGCCGCCGACACCGAGCTGGGGCAAGGAGCTGCGGACCGGCTACTCTTACCTGGAAACCGTTCCCTTCTTTTCCATTGCTCCGGGATTGTTGATTACTCTGGCCATATTGGCTTTCAACTTTCTCGGTGACGGCCTGCGTGACTCTCTTGATCCGCGCTTACGAGGCGAAGGGAAAGAAATTAAATAAGAGATAATAATGGGACCATTACTTGAGATTAAGAATCTAAGCACCCATTTTTTTACCGATGACGGCCTGATCAAGGCCGTGGACAATATTTCCTACGACATTTGTGATGGGGAAACGGTAGGAATAGTAGGCGAGAGCGGCTGCGGTAAGAGCGTCAGCGCCTTATCGCTCCTTCGCCTCATCCCGAACCCGCCGGGTAAAATCGTCTCTGGAGAGATGTTTTTTGAAGGTCGAGATCTTGTCAAATTGACCGAAAACGAAATGAGCGAGGTTCGGGGCAACAAGATAGCCATGATTTTTCAGGAGCCCATGAACACCCTCAATCCGGTTAGAACAATCGGATGGCAAATTTCAGAACCCATGGAAATCCACCTGGGAATGAGTCGGAAGGAAGGTTTGAAAAAATGCGTCCAACTCCTGGCCGACGTTAAAATTCCGGAACCTTCGGTCCGGCTCAACTCATACCCTCATCTTCTAAGCGGCGGGATGAGACAAAGGGCGGTCATAGCAATGGGCTTGGCGTGCAATCCCAGGTTGATCATCGCCGATGAGCCGACGACAGCCTTGGACGTTACTACCCAAGCTCAGCTGCTGGAACTAATGAAGAATTTGACCAGGGATTTCGGCACCGCGCTGATCATTATCACCCATAACCTGGGGATCGTTGCCCGTTATGCCGACCGGATCAACGTTATGTACGCCGGCCGCCTCATTGAAAAAGGCACGGCCAAGGATATTTTTAAAAATCCTCGCCATCCCTATACGGAAGGATTGTTGGCCTCTGTTCCGCGATTGGACCTCGATACGAAGAAGAAGTTAGTGCCCATTGAAGGTCAACCACCGGATTTTCTCCATATTCCACGGGGGTGTTCTTTCCATCCCCGCTGCGTTTATGCTTTTGACCGATGCAGGGTCGAAACTCCCGAACTTATTCCCATATTGGAAAGACACGAGGCGGCCTGCTGGCGAAATGTCAAACGGTAGTTCTCAAAATCTCTTAGATGTTAGAGACCTAAGAATGCATTTCCCCATTACCAGGGGATGGATGCTCAAGAAGACGATTGGTCTTGTCAAGGCCGTTGACGGGATCAGTTTTCAGATCGCCAGGGGTGAAACCTTTGGACTGGTAGGTGAAAGCGGTTGCGGCAAGACCACCACCGGACGGGCGATTCTCCAGCTGGAGCGTCCCAGTTCAGGCAGCATTCTGTTTGAAGGGGAAGATATTACCGGTATGAAAGACGAACCCCTGAGAGCCCTTCGAAAAAAAATGCAGATGATTTTCCAGGACCCTTGCGGGTCCCTTAATCCTCGCATGACCGCCGGGGAGATCATCGGTGAACCGCTGGAGATTCACGGCATGGTCAAGAGCAGGAGTCAACACGAGGAGAATGTAAAGGAGTTGATGGCAACTGTAGGGCTTAGTCCTGCCATGGTGGAAAGGTATCCGCATGAGTTCAGCGGTGGCCAGAGGCAACGGATCGGCGTGGCCAGGGCCCTTTCGGTTCGGCCCGATCTGATCGTCTGCGATGAACCGGTCTCCGCTCTGGATGTTTCTATTCAGGCCCAGATTATCAACCTACTCGAAGAGCTTCAGGAAAAGTTTAATATCGCATATCTTTTCATCGCTCACGATCTTGCCGTGGTCAATCATATCAGCAACCGGATTGCCGTCATGTATCTAGGAGAGATCCTGGAGGTTGCCAACCGGGGTGATTTATACCGGAACCCGCTGCATCCATATACCAGATCGCTCCTTTCTGCAATACCGTTTCCCGATCCGGAAGTGGAAGCTCAACGGGAACATGTGATCCTGGAAGGAGAGGCGCCCAGCCCGATCAATCCGCCTTCCGGCTGCAACTTTCATCCGCGTTGTCCGATCGCTGCCTTTTCGCGTTGCCGGGACGAGAAACCGGTTCTGATAGAAATGGGAAGCGGCAACCACTGGGTTGCCTGCCACCTCGTTTGATTTTTTATGGGGGGATGAGGAAGACAGTTCTCATCAAAGGTTAAGAACTTTCAGGCTGAAAGGAGCATCAAGATGAGAAGGAAACTGCGGGCATGTGGTTTTGTAACTGTGCTTTTATTACTCTTTTTGATGACTTCGTTTCAATTCCCCGGGACAGCGGCACCGGCGGGAGAACCAATCACCGGGAAGGAATGGGCCGCAAAAATGAAAATGTCCTGGGGACCCGATTACTGGCCTACAAAACCGGTTCGAGGAGGCGTTTATCAAACGGCCAGCCCTGTATACATCGGGTTGATGAATCCCAACCACTGGCCCGTGAATGATTGGTACACCATTGGAATGTTTTATGACAAACTCATTCATACTGACGGCAGTTACAGACCCACCGTGCCATGGCTGGCGGAGTCCTGGGAAATGTTGGATCCTCTCACTGTAATTATGAAGCTCAGACAGGGAGTATTATTCCATGACGGGTCGCCCTTTAATGCCGAATCTGTCAAATATCAGATGGATTGGATTATGGATCGCCAAAACGGGGCCTGGACGAGGGCGTGGTTGGAGCCCCTTGATTCCGTTGAAGTCATGGACACATACACCCTCAAGTGGCATTTCAAAAGACCCTGGCCTGCATTCATAGGCGTAATGGCCAATGTGCCGGGGTACATGATTTCGATGAAGGCCCTGAAAGCCGATGCCTCCCTCCGGAACGCCAAGAAGCTTGTCGGCCAGGTGGAACAAGAAAAGAGCACAGTGGAGCAGGCGGAAAAGGAGGCAGCAGCCGCCACCGGCGAAGCCGCCGACACGGCCAAAGCCAAGCTGAAAACGGCCAGGGAGAAATTGGAGAAAATAGAGGAGGAATACAAGAAAACTGCCGCCCTGGCTGAAGGAGCCAAGGAGTTGGACAACAACCCGGTCGGCACGGGACCTTACACGCTCGAGGAAGCTAGTCCGGGTAATTACATGAAGTTAAAGAGGAATCCCAACTGGTGGTTCGCCAAATTCATCGGTGAGGATATACCCTATTTTGACGGGGCCATAACCAACGTCATCCCCGATCCCTCTGTTCGGCTGGCCAGTCTGAGAGCCGGGAAGCTGGACAATATGTATGTGGATGCGTCCCAGTATCCCATGGTCAAAAACGATCGCAGTCTGCAGATTCACTTATGGCCGGTTAATTCGTTGGTCAGTATGCGGTTCAATACGCAAAAAGGGGCTTGCAAGGACATCCGCGTGCGCCAGGCCATCTCCCATGCCCTTGACCGCAAGGCCTTGATTGCGGGCGTGAATTTTGGTTTGGGCAGGTCTGCCGTCTCCATGTTTCCCACCGACCACTGGTGTCATAACCCGACCCTGCAACCTGTCAATTATGACCCGGCCCTGTCCAAAAAGCTTTTGAGCGAGGCTGGCTACAAAGATGGATTGACGGTTAAAGGATACATGTCCAACGCGCCCGAGTCCCAAACCTTGGCGGAGGCCGTCAAAGGTATGCTCGCCAAGGTAGGCGTCGACTGGAAGGTGGAGCTGCTCGACCCGGCGGCCATTGGTGAAAAATTGAGAACCGCCGATTACGATTTCGCCGCAGGCGGTTGGACGTGGATTTTTGATCCGGATCTTATAGCTACAGGCCTATATCATCCGGATGGGGGATTCAACTTTGGCAGAAGCCATAATGAAAAGGCGATTGCGCTGATTGAAGCGGGCCGCACGGAACCGGATGACGCAAAGAGAACCAAAATTTATCAGGAATTGGATAAAGTCATCTATGACAACTATGAGGATGCCAATTTGTGGTACCCTGAGGGGATATCGATTTTCAGGAAGAATGTCCAGGGATGGAACAATGACATGTGGCTGAAACTCAGAGATGGTTATTTATATTCCCACTCCGTGTGGTTTAAAGATGGACGGCGGTAATTTTCATAGAACAAAGCCCCCATATTTGAGCGGGCGGCATCGTCCATTTCCGGAACGTCGAGCGGTCGTGGGCATCTTCATGGCATGCAGGCTGGACCTTTTGCCATGATGGATACCGTCTTATGCATCGAGATGGTCTATTACAAAATCGGAAACAGAGTGGAGAAATCATTGCGATTTGTTGGCTGAAATAAAGTGAAGCCGAAATAATAAAAATACAAAGGGAGGCAGAATGAAGTTAAAGGATAAAGTAGCCCTGGTAGCCGGGGGCGGGCAAGGGATCGGTGAAGGGATTTGCCTTTGCTTTTCCGAAGAAGGAGCGGATGTTGCCGTCGTTGATATAAACATCGACAACGCCAATAGGGTCGCTGAAAAAGCGAAGGCGATGGGCCGCAGGGCGCTGGCCATAATCGCCGACCTGAGCGAAGAGGACGAAGCTCCAAGAGCAGTCCGGGAGACAGTGGGTTTTTTCGGCAGGATCGATATCCTGGTAAACAATGTAGGGGGGGTGAGCAGAGAGACCCAGATGCAGATCGTGGAGAGTGCCATGACTCCTGGTAATGAGACCCTCCCTGCGTTTATGCACTTTACTCCAAAGGTCTGGGACCAGTATTATCGGCTGAACCTGAAGGCCCACATTCTATTAGCCCAGGCGGTTTCACCCTATTTCATCAAGCAGGGCTCCGGGAAAATCCTGAATGTCTCCTCTGCCTCCGGGAGGCTCCCCGAGCCTGAACACATGCCTTATGGTTCCATGAAGGCAGGCGATATCTCCATGACCTGGTCGCTCGCCAGGGCACTGGCCCCTTACAACGTGACGGTCAACTGCATCTGCCCGGGACTGGTTTATACGCCCCTTTGGGACAGGGGTATAACGCTCAGGCGCGATGTCCTCCGTGAGTTGAAGGCCCAAGGGAAGGCACTCCCACCGGGTGTTGCCGCCGAGGATATCGAAAACCTCACCCCGAGGGAATTTTGGCTGAAGTATTATGTATCCTACACTCCGCTTGGCAGAGAACAGACGCCTGAAGATATGGGCAGAGCGGCGGTTTTTCTGGTTTCAGAAGATGCCAAAAACATTACCGGCCAGACTTTGCACGTGGATGGCGGGCTGGTCATGCGCTGATGAAGACCTGTAGAAGCAAAAATCGGACCCCGGTTTTGTTCCCAACCCGAAGGGAGTCCGGCGCGGTCCAAGATCAGGTTCAACATTTCAATGAAGAAAACCATAGTCCGGCCAGGCAAAAAGCGAAAGTGTTTAAAGGAACTGCCATGAGAGCTTGTGTTGCCACGGGAGAAAAGAGACGTGTCGAGTGCAGGGAAATCCCCCGACCATCCTTGGAACCAGGCCAGCTCCTGCTGAAAACGAGGTTTGCCTGCATCTGCGGGAGCGATCTGGAATATCTCGATGGTTCGCTTTCTTCCATTGGCTTCGGTGTCAGCTATCCGGGAGCGATTTTAGGCCACAGGGCGGCCGCAATGTTGGGTCTTGATAAGCCGATTCCTGAATTGCTCAACCAAATCTTGAGCATCCAACCCGGTTCTATACCGGGTCATGAGTTTGTCGCCGATGTGGTAGGGGTCGGCGAGGGTGTTACCGGCTGGGCTGCCGGTGACAGGGCGGTACCCGGTTTTAATGTATCCGAATGGACCGAAACCGTGAATCAGCCCACCGGCTACGAGACTTACAAAGCCTGGGCTGAATATATTGCGGTTCATCCTTTCGCCGTACAAAAAGTGCCCGAATATGTTTCCGATGAAGAGGCCGTATTTGTAGAACCGTTAGGTACAGGACTCGGCTCGGTAACGGCTTCCGGGCTGCAGGCGGGCCGCTCCGGCGTCATTATCGGCGCCGGTAAGATAGGGCTGCTGGCCATGATGTCGGCTAAGATACAGGGAGCCGCCCCGGTCATTGTAGTCGATCTGGTCCAATCCCGCCTGGATAAGGCTCTGGAGTTGGGAGCCGATGCAGTGGTTAACGCCGGCGAAAGGGACCCCATCTCCGAGGTGGCCAGGCTTACAAGTGACGGAGCCGATGCGGTTATCATTTGCGTACGGAACGGCCAGGTATTGAACCAGGCGGCGGAGATGGGCTGTCGCGGCGCCACGATTGTCCTGGCCGGCTTTGTCCCCCCGACTAAGGTCAACCCGATGCTATGGACCGTCAAGCAGTTGAAAATTGTGGGGGTGTTGGGCGGAACGGTGGGACAAAATGTGCTGGCATTGTCGATGTATGTCATCTCTCATAAACAGATCGACCCGAGACCGCTAATCTCCGAAATCATGCCTTTCGAAGAGGTCCAGAAGGCAGTTGATTCAGTGTACAAGGGTGACAATATAGCCGTCCTCCTGAAGCCGTAGGCTCTACCTCTCAGCTACTGCCGCGCCTGATCCCGCAGCGCATCTGAGCAGGCTGGAAATCGCTTCTTATCAGCCGTTCAAGTCGGGTAAAGCCAACGCAGACGGCACTTAAGGTTTAAAAGAAATAAACAGGGTTATTTTCATAAATCGTGGCGCCCTGAAGAGGCATGAAACTCTTTATAACATGAAGACAGGAGACTTAATAAGATGGCAATGGTTGACGGGGGAGCCCTGGTCGGAAAAGCGCTGGCAAATGAGGGCGTAGAAAAGGCTTTTGTTCTGTGCGGCGGGCACATCATGCCGATTTTTTACGGAATGCGGAATGCTGGTATTGAGATCATCGACATGCGCCATGAGTGTGCGGCAGTTTACGCGGCCATCGCTTATACCAGGGCATCAGGCAAGATGGCGGTAGTTGTGACAACGGCAGGTCCAGGCGTGGGGAATACGCCGGCGGGAATGATGGAGGCCCAGTCTGTGGGCATCCCCCTCCTCCAGATCGGCGGTGCGGTTGCGATGAACATGAGAGACGCCGGGGATCTACAGGACATGTCGACACTCAATGTGATGGAGACATGTTCCAAATGGGCTCGGAAGATCACCCATACCGAACGCATCCCGGAATATTTGTCGATGGCTTTCCGCTATGCGAAGGATTCGAGCCCCGGGCCGGTTTATCTGGAGATACCCACAGACCTGTTGTTTGCCATGGTGGAAGAGGAAAAGACCGTTTTTCCAGTAAATTACAGGACCGAAGCGCTTCCCTACGGTGATCCGGTTTTGATAGAGCAGGCGGCGAACCTTCTGGCCAATGCAGAGCGGCCTGCCGCTCTGGTTGGCGAAGGAGCGCTTTTAACGGCGGGGAACAAAGCGTGGGCGTTGGCGGCCCTTTCGGATTACCTGAAAATGCCTGTCGCGGCATCGGTCATGGCGTGTCAGGGATTGTGCGGCGATGAATATGAAAACCCGCTTTTGAAAACCAATGCAATATGGGCTGCTGATGTACTGTTGGCCCTAGGCTGTCGTTTTGATTTCAGGATTGGCATGGGCAAAATGGTGCCGCAGCTCGCGAAAGTCATCCAGGTTCATACGGACCTGTGGCAGATCGGCTTCAACCTTCGCGCGGACATCGGCATCGTGGGTGGAACGGGCCCGGTAGCAAGCCAGTTGTTGGATGCAGTTAAGCAAAAACGTAGCAAAGCCGCAAAGATTTCATGGGTCGGGGCTGACAGGGAGGAGATAGCCGCAAGATTGTTCTCGAAGGTTCCTTACCCATTGCCTATGCCTGAGGGCTATAAGGCAGAAGGCATCCCCATGCATCCCGGACGTTGTGCCGGTGAGGTGGCCAGGTTTCTCGAGGAGAACGCCCGGGATTGGACGTTGGTCTGTGACGGGGGTGAAGCCGGTGTGTGGATGGGTCTTGCGGCAAAGGCCCAACGTCCAGGTCAACTCCATTCGAGCGGCGCAAATGGGACGATCGGAACAGGACCCGCGCTGGCGATCGGGGCCTGGGTGGCCAACCACAAACCGGTATTATGGTACACAGGAGACGGCAGCTTCGGTTTTTACGCCATGGAAATGGACACGATGGCGAAGCTGGGCATTCCCGTCATATGCGTGATATCAAATGATTCGGCCTGGGGAATGATCCGCCTGGCGGAGAATTTCCTTCGGCCGAAAGAAATTGAGGCCAGGGGGCATTGCAATGTGGAGCTTCATCACATGCGGGCCTATGAGAAAATGGCGGCCATGTGGGATGGGCACGGCGAGCGTGTGCGAGATCCATCTGAGATCATACCGGCCATCAAACGGGCAACGGCCAATGGGAAGCCGTCGATCATCAACGTGGAAGTGGACAAGGTAAGCCTTTCGCCATGGCTCGTGGGCTACGCAAATACCGTCAAACCTTCCTGACAATCCGCCCTGCGAAAAGAGAATGACACACGACATCCTCATGCAATAAATAGCGAATCCACTTCGCAAAGAACGATGCAAAATGGGAAAAGGAGATAATGTTATGTCTGAATCTAAACTGGAACCGGTTTTCCGGATGATGCCCCATCATTTCGGCCTGCGTGATCGCAGAGGGTCTGCCTTTTACGGAGATGTCACAACGATTGCGATCACATATCTCACGGAACGCAAGCTGCTTGCTCAATACCTGCCGGAACCTTTCGAAGTGGGACCCGAACCACTTGTTTCAGTATCCTATGCCATGAACCGTGAGATCGAATGGCTTGCGGGAGGGTGCTACAATATTATCGGTGTGAATGCCTCGGCCGTCTTCAAAGGGCAAGTCGACGAGATCGCAGGAAGCTATTGCCTCGTCATGTGGGAAAACCTGACAGACCCGATCCTTACAGGCCGAGAACTCCAGGGGATCCCAAAAATCTATGCGGACATTCCGGACCATACGATTTCCGAAGGTGTCTGGAGAACATGTGCGAGCTATCGGGGCCATACGATCGTGGACCTTTCGATCAGGGACCTGGTAGCCTTGCCTGAATCAGGAGTAAAAGATATCGAGACAATGTCTAGAGAGGGAAACTGGATGGGTTGGAAGTATATCCCCAAAACGGGAGAACCGGGCGCAGAAGTTAGCCATGCCACTCTTTTTCCCACCGAATCCTCCTTCCGGGAGGCATGGATCGGGGTGGGAGAGGTTGTCTGGCGCCTTCTGACCTGGGAACAGAACCCGACCCAGTTTCATATCGTCAATGCCCTGGAAGAGCTGCCGATCCTCGAATACCGGTCTGCGGTAGTCCTGAAAGGGAACACAAACCTCATCGTGCCGGAAAGACCCGCCAGAGCGTTACGTTGATCCGGCAGAGGAGCACAATCGGAAACAATGACTGTGATACAGGTGTACTCCCAGGCTCGGGGCTGACAGCTCGTGTATGATTACAGCGAGCTCCGGAAAAACCGCCCACCGGCCCTATTCTTCTCTCCCCCAGACCATACAATAAAAGCTGGGGCAGAGTCATTTATCACCAATCCAGCGACTTTCGATGAATGGGTCGAAATAATGAAATCTCTGGCCGAGAGTTGGCTAAGGTAGTTGGTCATGAATTCTGCCCTTCTGCTGTACGTAACAGATCTTTGGAATAGCCGCCAGCTTAGGCTCAGCAAAAGTCCACCTTTCTTGCCAAACCCTGAACCCAATCCAGCCAACTGTTCACAAAACATATGATTCGGGAGTGGCAAAGATTTCGGCGATCCGTTTCTTAACAACGAGGAGAGTTATGTGAAATCGGCAGGTTGCAGTCCTCACAACGCGACGCAAGGCAGATATCACCAGTTTCAGTTCATTCTTTTGCAGGGTGCAGATCATGCCCGGCCTTGAGATGCAGAAACGGCTTCAGGAACTGCGTCCAGCCTGGCGAAACCACGGCCTTCCGGAACTCCAATGCCGGGTGGGGATCAACACCGGTCCGATGATTATTGGCAGTATGGGCTGGGACCAGGTCTTTGACTACACGGTGATAGGTGATGCCGTGAATCTCGCATCCCGGCTCGAAGGTGCAAATAAGAAATATAACACGCACTTGATGATTTCAGAGTATACGCAGCAGGCACTACCGCCTGGCATCTTCAGAACTCGGGTTCTGGACGTGATTAAAGTTAAAGGCAAATCCAAGCAGGTCAGGGTCTTTGAGGTTTACGGGGAGGCATGCTTTCCACTTACCTCACAGGACGAGATGTACTATGTAACATACCAGGAAGCCATGGAACTCTATTTTGCAAGACACTTTGACAGGGCCGGAGAAAAATTCCGGGCATTATTGAACATCAGGCCCGGCGATCCTGCTTCCGGAGAAATGCTAGATCGCATCACAAATCTTCAGGGACAAGACTTGCCACCAGAGTGGGATGGATCGGTCTCTTTGGCCGGTAAGTAAGCAGCATGGCAAAGGGCAAAGGCAGCAAAGGGGCAAACGGGTCTGAACACCCTCATGGGCCACAGAATCCTTCGGTGCCCTCCTAATGCGGTGCCCACGGATCCAACGGTCGGACCAAGCCGGACATTTGATTCCAAAATATCCCATCCCGGTAATCAGTTAGCCTTTGGCATGACCATCTTGTACTTATCCATTTGGTTCAACTCGGTCTCGCTGCCCTTGGCAAAGGGGTTGGCCTACGGTTCAGGGTAGAACCACTGTGCAGTTTCAATCGCCATCTGTTTCCGGAAATCTATTTCCTTGAGTGTTCCTGCAAGGGTCGACCAGGGAGTAAAGAAGCGAACATGCATGTGGCTGCGATGGCCGGGCACATGTTGAATAAGACAATCAGGCTTTCCTCTGCCCCCTGCGTTCGCAAAGATTTTCGATAGATCATCGGGATTGGCTCCCTCACTCAACGCATGCTTATACAGTCGCACCTGGATACCCCTGTCCAGGAAAATACACTGCACGCAGTGCGTGCTAAGCAGACTCCGAATCATGTACCATGTCTTGGCAACATCGAGCCTCCTGGAATTTATAGGGACCAGGCGCTCCAATGGGGCATTGTCTTTGGCAAACAGCCCTATGTCCACATCACGTCCGTTCTGGTGCGATTTGTGCCCCCTGAGCCGCCCTCCTCCCTTACCTGAGAAATCACCCAAAACGATGTCACACGAATCGGGGTACTCGACCTTGAATTTCTCAGTCGCTTCGAGCAATGTTCCTACCACTTCCGGAGTTGTGAAGCTTCTATTTTCATCTAACAGCTTGTAGCCGTGCAATTGTGAAGGGAATTGGACCCCGTTGATCAGACTGCCTCTGGATGGCTCACCAGCCGAAATCGTCATGGCGTTTACCGGCCTGTCGAAAATGATTGATGACATGGTCAAAAAGATTAGCAAAGAAAGGCACACTCCACTTGGCACGTCGAAACCCCGACATCGTGTCATTGATTCATCCTCATTCGCAGTTGTCGGCGCTCTCACACTGGGACTTTGATCAATGGAGATCAACCGATCGCCACATGACGAGCAGGACCATCCAGGCTTTCGGAAACCCCGCTTTGACAGGGTCTGGCTCGGTAATCCCAATAACCAAAGATTTGATTAAAGGCTGAGCACCGGTTTTCTAAAAATACGGCGAAGCATCCGTTTCTGTATCGACCGACTAACCAGATGTTATGGTAGCATGAGTAGAGACATGGCAAGATGTGTGCCCATGGTTACGCAGTATAGACGTGGAGAGCAATTAGAGGAAAAGGTCGCAGGATGGAATAGCCGCCGGATGCAGAGAATAGCGGTATTTCCCGGATTTGTGGCTGTTTTCGTATGATTTTTGGCTGTTTTTGCTATTTTTGTGTGGTGAGATGCGTCAGATGGTTGACGGCTTTCGCGCCTTCATTCCGTTTGGACCGATGAAATGCAGGCAGACCTTTGCCTGACGCGGACCATTGCATCGGGTCGGACAAGGCCAAACATTTGATCCCAAAGGTCAGCGCCATTGTCCTACTTAAACGCTCGTTTTTGGGGACTGCAATCTAAGCAGATCACCGTCACCGAATCCCTGGCTCCCCGAGTTCTTACCGGAAAAGATCCCGCCCGGGGACCCGCCGCACAGAGTCCCATTATCACTGCCCTGGTGTCTTATCCCGAACGCTCGACAGCGGTGGTAGAGGAATTAAAAGGCGGTGTGTCGGTCCAGTGCACCGGCTCATTGTCGGTGAGCTCTCGGCGTGGGTGTTTCTCTAAACGTCACTTTCATCGAGTGCAACCAGCAGAATTTTCAGTGTGGATTTCATGCCCGGAAGGGTCCTCCCCGGTGGTCTCAACCATGGAATACCCTGTGGAGAAATTACCTGATCTTCATGATCAAACACACCCCCTGATCCCTCCTACGTGGTCTCCATCATCGAGTATCCCTCGGCAGAATAGGTGCCAACCAAAGGCTCACATTTCTTGCCGCTGTACGCAATAAACTCGTCAAATCACCATCAGCTCAGGCTCAAAAAAGTCAAGATTCCTTGCCAACAGGTGAATTTTGCGATTTTTCAACATATGATTTGCATATAGAGCCCTAACTGAGAAGCGATAACGGGCAGACATGAAGAGGTGGACTCGCGAGGTTCGGAGCTACTCTTCATCAATTAGCTCGTGTCCATCCGGAAACCCCGATGCGAATTCCACGCCCCGCGAGGTTTCTGTTCGGAAGGGAGGCCTTTTTCCTCCAGGCAAGGAAAAAAACAAAAATCCCCTCGGATCTTTTTGAGGTCCGAGGGGATTTTTATATAGGGGATGAGGCGGCAGCGTCCTACTCTCCCACGCAGTTTGCCCGCGCAGTACCATCGGCGCAGAGGAGCTTAACG
>JBKQTS010000071.1:0-14886 GCA_052143075.1 Syntrophobacteraceae bacterium
TGCTGATGATCGGGTCTTCTCATTGCTTTCCTTGTCGGGTTTGTGTGTAAATTCAGCAGCTTGATACTACATTAAACCCGGCAAAAATGCACTTATATAAGTGACTTTTTCAGCAACCTGCTAGGGCTGCCTCCTCAAGAAGTCTTGAAAAACCAGATAGACGAGTTTGGCCTGCCGATCGTTTCAGCCGCCTGCGATTTTCTCAAACCGGTCAGGTATGGCGAGAAGTTACGCCTGACGGTGTCGCTTTCCAGTATCCGGAACAAATCGCTTTTCTTCGATTTCAGGTTTTACCGCCTGGGAGAGCAGGACCTTGTCGCGAGGGGTAATGCGACTATGGTGGCGAGAAGGGCGGACTGGCGGTCAAGGACTATTCCCGAGCGAATCCGTATGGCCGTTTCAAAAGAAGGACTCTTAAGCAGGGCTCGTGGATGCACAATAGGGGAAGCTTTCCCGGTCTGCAGCGGCGCCTGCGTCTTGCCCACCACTTCAGTTCAATAATTTTGCCAATACACCCGGCGCTGAGTAAAAAGGGCACTGAGTAAGTGCCCACCTGCCCTCAAAACCCCGTTCGGAGTCAAGGAAAGCGTTTTGTTTGGCAACATAGACAATACCTATCCATGAAATAGGCGAAATTTTTATGTTATTTTCAAAAAGTCCTTGATGGTAGAGCATTTGTAATTACTATCTTCTCCATGTTATAATTTTCGACTTGAAAAGACCAATTCTAATAATCATAGGAAGGTGGCTTCCATGTTTCACCTCGGAAAAAGAAATACGCTCACCGGTCTTGCCAGAACCTGTGGTTGAGCGGCTAAAATAGCTCCAACAGTGTTGTTGGAGGCGCTGAAAGGTTTGCCGGCCTCTTCGGACCCGAATCTTCTTGTCGGCTTCGACACGAGAGATGATGCAGCGGTCTATCGGGTATCGGATGAAATTGCCGTAATATCCACGGTTGATTTCATAACTCCGCCCGTTGACGATCCCACATGGTTTGGCCGCATTGCCGCCGCCAACTCGCTTTCGGATATTTACGCAATGGGTGGGCAGCCCGTTACCGCATTGAATCTCATCATGTTCCCGTCGAAAAAGCTCAGCATGGAGATACTCAAAGGCATCCTGCAGGGTGGGAGCGAAAAGGTGGCCGAAGCAGGGGCATCGCTGGCAGGCGGTCATTCCGTCGAAGACGATGAGCCGAAATACGGACTAGCCGTAACCGGTATAGTCTCCCCGAAAGGGGTCCTCACCAACGCAGGCGCAAAGCCGGGCGACCTGTTGATTCTCACAAAGCCTCTCGGAACGGGTGTCCTCTTTAACGCCTGTAGATCGGGAAAGCTTCCCTTGAAGGACTTGGAGCCGCTCTTACCCCAAGTGGCAGCATTGAATCGCGCGGCAATGGAGATTGCCCTTAAATTCGGGGTACATTCCTGCACGGACATAACGGGTTTCGGAATTCTGGGTCATGCACTTGAGATGGCCACGGCAAGCTCTGTTCGCATCGAGCTCGAGTTCAGCGCCCTGCCCTCCTATCCAAACGCCGTAGATATGTACCGCAAAGGCGAAACAACGGGCAGCAACAGGGCGAACAGCAAACTCGTCGAGGATTCCTTGCATATATGTGCCCGGCTCTCCGAGGGGCAGCATCAATGGCTTTTCGATCCTCAGACATCCGGCGGCCTGCTCCTATCCGTTCCGGCACCCCTTGCAGAAACCATTGTCAATCAATTAAAGGGAGCTGGAGTAAGTTCTGCCTGCGTGATCGGAAAGGTGGAAAGCAGCCATCATCCGGAGATCAGACTGGTTTAGCGGCGCCAGGTGCGAGTGAAGGTGTCCAGTGCATGGGCGCGATCAGAGGGGTTCATGGGCCGGCTTCGCGAGATCAGCTTCCTCCAGGTCCAGTTGGAAACGCACCGGCCCGCGTGAGTTATCTTTCGCGCAGGGCGCTTTGTCCAATTTCATTTGAATGGGGCATTCGGAAACCGCTGAGGCCCATAGAACAGCTATTGCCGTGTGCCCTTTTGGAAAGCTCGTTACTTCGGCATCCACATAGTCCAAAGGCGCCAGGGACGCGCTTTCCTCTACAAGTTCATCCTTTTCGGCAATACAAATAAGCCACTTGATCCCTTTTTCCTTGATCCGCTTGAAATTCAGGCTGCGCCCGAACAGCCTGATCGGCAGCGTCCCGTCGCCGGCCACGGGTTTTGCGTAAGAATCGAAGCTCAGTCTGGTAATTTCAACCGGAATATCTGTAATATCGTAGGTCAGCCAATGGCTGAGAGCCGCAACCACCTTATTGATCATCGGCGGTTTCCTCGCACCAGTGTTAAACATCATCACATCGCGGTAGAAGCTGTTGATGGGGGACTCTTTTTCGATACTCTTAAGTTTATAGACCCAGCTCATGACTTTTCCGTCAACAACCTTGTTTCCATTTGGGAGAGTCTTGAGGCCATATCCCAAGTCTCTGAAATGGGGCGGCAAATGCTCGATGTATTCAACAAGCCCTTTGCTGCGAGACCCATCCATTGGCGCCACGCAGGTTATGAGGGCGTCAACCAGATAGTCCAACTCTCCTGACATGATGCCGAGGGCCGCCATGAATCCTCCCTGGCAATAACCGTTCAGGGTTACCGGCCTTCCATGCCTTGCCACGAGTTGTTCGGCGAAGTAGCGCGTGTCCATGACATCATCCTCACCTCTCATGGTCTGTACGGCGGGATTTTTGTCTATGTTTTTGACAATACGAATATAAGTGGGAATTCCGAGATTGGCGAAAGCGTGAACGTAGCTTCTGTTCTCACCGGGCAAAAAGGCCAATATGTTTGCACCAAGAACGTATGGAGGGATAATCAGGGTCGGCTTGCCATTCTCACGCACCTTTATCGTCTTATCAACGGGAAGCACCTGGTAGAGTTCGAACCGATCTGTTTCGGCAACCCTGACATACCTGCCGTTATCGAAATGAAATCCGAACTCTGATTCGATTTCCCGAATGGCGTCCGGATAGATGTTAACCGTCATATCCATCAGCCTGAGCTGTCTTTGCGAGAAACGAAGCAGATCTTCATCGTTTTTCTTGAATAGAGTGTTCTCGATCGCGGTCAAGGCATCCAACATCTCGCGGATGTGGTACTTGCTGATCGCCGAGATGTCCGCCATGGCGCCCCTGGCAGCGAGTTGCATCTCGAACAGCAGAAGTTCGATAAAATCAAGAGCGGACCCCGGCGGATGATTGCCCTTCGAGGCATTTTTCTCGACATTGGAAAAATATTGCAGCGCCGTCCAGAATGGCGCCATGAAACCGGAGGCATAGCGCATCATGCCCGCCAACTGGAACCATCTCAACCTGGATGTAATGAAGATTGCCTCGAGCAGCTCAGAACTGAGTGTCAAAAGCTGTTGCGGAGAACATCCCGAGCTTGGTTTAATCTTCAAATCGTGCAAAGACCCGGAGCCACCGGCATCAAAAGCGTCATTTTCCAATCCTAACCTCCATTGTCCCTCAAACACCATTTCAGACACAGTTCAGACCACGTGGTCCCTTCTCGTCATGTTAAGACCGGTAAACCAATTAGCAACACCAGGGTGAAACCGCTATCTCCACCGGGCAGCAGGCATTTCAACTTGCTCCTCGATTCAATGGGATCAAAAGGATTGTAATTGAGAAAGCCGCTTGAAAAAAATCCATGGGGGTCTCTATACATGAATGATGTGCTTGTGAGCAATCACTTAAACGTGGTATTTTTCAAGCATCGGCACGGTATTTTGCCTTGGGAAAAATGTCAGCCGGCCAGGGACTTGTGCCCGGGTTTTATGAAAAAGTGAATTTATCCGCCGTCTCTGCGCGACGGCGGACATTACCAGTTGCCAATCCAAACTCCCAAGCTCTATTGAGAATATGCATAACTTTTGGACATCATTAAGAAAGCCTATTTTTGCCCTGGCGCCCCTTTCCGGAATAACCGACAGCGCGTTTCGACGGATATGCAAAGGCTTCGGGGCAGATATCGTATACAGCGAACTGTCAAGTTCCACCGGCTTAGTATATCAACCAGAATCCACGCTGAAGATTATGCGTTTCAACGAATTGGAGCGCCCTTATGTCGTACAGCTTTTCGGGAATAATCCAGAACATTTTGCAGCAGCAGCCCGATTTGTGAGCCGGGAAATCAAGCCTGACGGAATCGACATAAACTTCGGCTGTCCTATTGCAAAGGTGTTCAAGCGTGGAGCGGGAGCGGCCTTGATGACAAATCCGGTCCTGGCCAAAGAGGTTATCCTGAGCGTCATCGAAAATACGCCTCTGCCTGTATCAATAAAAACCAGGATCAGCGTCAAAGAAGCAGATCTTCTCAGCTTCCTCGATTATGTCAGCGACCTGGACATCAAGTCCATAATGATCCACGGCAGATCGTATGTGCAGGGGTTCTCCGGACCAAACGATATCGAGACGACCCGAAAGGCCCGCGCCCACTTCAAGGGGATAATCCTTGCAAACGGCGGGGTAAGAAGCGCGGCTGAGGGAGTGGAACTGCTTGAGAAAACCGGGGCAGACGGAGTGGGGATTGCAAGAGGAGCACTCGGAAATCCGTGGATTTTTGAGCGGTTGAAAGCAGCTTACACCGGCAGCGGGAATGGAAGGCCTACCGTTGAAGACGTTTTCATGACGGCAATGGAACACGCAAAGCTTTCAACCGATTTGAAAGGAAGGCGCGGAATCATGGAGATGCGAAAACACCTGTGCTGGTACCTCCGACAAGTGCCCGGCACAAAGCAGCTGAGACAAAAAGCGGTCAAGGTATCCAACCTTCAGGACGTGGCTGAGTTGCTCGAGCAGGCGACACGGCAACTCTGCTGACAAATCGTTGTGGATATCAGGCGGACGCCGGGTTTTGGATCATCGATCCGGGTGTGCCATGTTTGAAATTATCAAGCATCCAACATCAAATTCATGAGTCTACGCTGCTCAGCTCAATTTCCGCCCATACCGGAGTATGATCGCTGGGATTGGACCGGCCGCGCAGATCGGCGTCCACCTGACAGTCAATCGAGGCTTTGGCGATAGGTTCGGTAGCCCTGATATGGTCCAGTCTCCAACCCAGGTTCCTGTTAAAACTCTGGGGCAGGCGGTAATCCCAGAAGGTGAACTGGCAAACGTCCGGATTGTGTTTTCGGAAAAGGTCGATAAATCCCCATGAAACCACGTCGGCAAGCGCCTGCCTTTCCAGAGGGTGAAACCCGATTTTCCCGACCATTCTTCTTGGCGAAAAGACGTCTATTTCCTCTGGCGCAACATTGATGTCCCCTGTCCAGATAATTGGGTCGGACGGCTTGAATTGTCGACAGAAAAGGTTTTTGAGCCTGGCAAAAAAATCCAGCTTGATCTGGAAGGCTGGATGATCGGGACTTTTGCCCTGGGGAACGTAGGTATTGAAAATCCAGATTCCACTAACTTTTGCGGCAATCAGTCTTGCCTCGGTATCCGATCCGCCGTCGTCGAACCCGCGCCTGACCTCCTCAGGTTTGCGCGCGCTCAGAATTGCCACGCCATGAAATGATTTCTGCCCGCACACGCTTGCGTCGTAGCCGAGCTCCCGCATAGAATCAAACGGGAACTCCGCATCCTGGCACTTTATCTCTTGAAGACACACAACGTCGGGTCTGTTTTGGTCCAGCCAGGACACGACGACGTGCTCGCGCGACCGAATACCGTTCACGTTGAATGTGGCTATTTTCCATTTCATCTGAGGAACCCCGGAGGTTGAAGTGCGAAATAGATATTTACTTTTAAATCATGGACTCTGCTTTTTGATCGGGAATAATATCACTTTAGTTTTGCGCGTAATCAGGGACAAGTTTTTTTGGTTGCTCGAACATGTAGAACGTGTTAATAAATTCTGTTGAATAAAATTCGCACTCCCCTTTACCTTGTGGTGTCCGGTCACCGATGCGCGGCCCGGATGCAAAGGGGCGGAGGCAGAACCAGAAGGAGCTGAGTTATGGCAGTTGTTGGAATGAAACAGTTGCTCGAAGCAGGGGTTCATTTCGGTCATCAGACCCGCCGGTGGAACCCCAAAATGAAACCCTTTATCTTTGGCGCTCGCAACGGGATTTATATCATAGATCTGCAGCGCACCGTCAGGCTTTTCAATACCGCCTATCAATTCGTAGTCGATACCGTAGCCTCGGGCGAAAGCGTTCTTTTCGTCGGCACCAAGCAACAGGCTCGTGACACCATTCAGGAAGAAGCCGACCGCTGCGGCATGTATTTTGTCAATCAGAGATGGCTGGGCGGGATGCTCACCAATTTCAAAACAATCAAGCAAAGAATCGACCGCCTCAAAGAACTCGATTCGATGGCCGAAGACGGAAGTATCAACCGGTTTCCGAAAAAAGAGATCCTCGGGCTTCAGCGCGAGCGCGAAAAGCTTGAAAAAAACCTTGGCGGCATTAAGAAGATGAACCGGCTTCCGGGCGCGCTCTTCGTGGTAGACACTCAACGTGAGAACATTGCCGTCATGGAAGCAAACCGCCTGGGTATGCCGGTCGTTGCGGTTGTGGACACGAACTGCGACCCCGATGTGATCGACTATCCAGTTCCAGGAAACGACGATGCAATCCGGGCAATCAGGCTCGTTACGTCAAAGATCGCCGACGCCTGCATAGAGGGCCGAGAGAAGTTCTCCGAGGTTCGGCAGGCCGACGTGGACAAGGGCGTTGAACTCGAAGAAGTTGCACCCGGACAGATTTTGGGGCAAGAGGAAAAAGGTCCGGTCGTAGAGATCATAAACCCTGTGCAGACCAATCAAGGGGAAGAGTAACCAGACGGGGAGCCTGACGCTGCAGCCGTTCAGGGCTCCCGTACTTCCGGATACTGGTCCCGCATGGGCCTCCCGTATTCCTTTTAGCGGGATGCAGGAGGCCGTCGCAAGCCCGAATAAAATCCTGGATTTGAGAACAGGTCGATTTGTTATACAGGAGGAAGAAATTGGAAATCACATCGGGGATGGTAAAAGAACTCAGAGACAGAACCAACGTAGGCATGATGGACTGCAAAAAGGCGCTCCAGGACGCTTCGGGCGACATGGAGAAGGCAGTTGACCTGCTGCGTCAAAAAGGCCTTGCCAAGGCAATGAAGCGGGCCGGCCGCGAAGCAGCCGACGGTCTGATTCACTCATATATCCACAGCGGCGGGAAGATCGGAGTCTTGGTGGAAGTAAACTGCGAGACCGATTTCGCTGGCAAGAGCGAAGATTTCGGTGAATTCGTGCGCAACGTTTCCCTTCAGATAGCGGCGACAAACCCGCTGGGAGTCAATCCCGAAGATATTCCACTGGATATCGTAGAACGCGAACGCGCTATTTACCTGGCTCAGGCGCAGGAATCCGGAAAACCTCAAAGTATTTTCGAAAAAATGGTTGACGGGAAAATGCGAAAATTCTACGAAGAAAACTCACTGATGCAGCAAAAGTATATTCGTGATCCGGACAAGACTATTCAGGATTATTTGAATGAATTGATCGCGAAAATCGGCGAAAAAATACACGTGCGCCGGTTTTGCAGGTATCAGCTTGGTGAGTAGTCCGAGGGCCGCATTTACGAACGAAGACTGGAGCAGACCCTGATGAGCGAAGAGGAAAAGCCTGTATACGGCAGAATACTTCTCAAGCTGAGCGGCGAAGCGCTAATGGGGTCTGAATCCTATGGAATAGACACGGGAGTGCTGCGCGGAATTGCCGAGCAGATTTCGGAAGTGCACAGGCTGGGGACACAGATTGCGCTCGTAATCGGGGGTGGCAACATATTTCGTGGAGTTTCGGCCGCATCGGGCGGAATGGACCGTTCCACTGCAGACTACATGGGCATGCTGGCGACCGTGATGAACGCCCTTGCTATGCAGGATGCCCTGGAAAAATTCGGCATTGCCACGAGGGTCCAGTCGGCAATCGATATGAAGGAGGTTGCCGAACCCTACATTCGGCGCAAAGCCATCCGCCATCTGGAGAAGGGACGAATTGTAATTTTTGCGGCCGGCACCGGGCTTCCATTCTTTACGACGGATACGACCGCCGCGCTTAGGGCCAGCGAGATCGCCGCCGAAGTACTGATGAAGGCAACCAAAGTAGACGGGGTCTATGAGTCCGATCCGGCAAAAAACCCCGACGCCGTGCGCTACGAGCGCATCAGCTTTTCCGAAGTTCTCAATCGAAACCTCAAGGTCATGGACGCCACGGCCATATCCCTGGCCAGAGAAGAGAAAATGCGCATCATTGTCTTTAATCTCAATACAAGGGGCAACATCAGGAAGGCTGTTCTCGGCAAGTCGATCGGCACTGTGGTGGAGGAAACCTTTTATGCTTGATGACATTTATCGTGATCTTGACGACCGCATGACCAAAGCAGTAGAGACGCTGGAATCCGAGTACAAAAAGCTTCGAACGGGAAGAGCTTCCATTTCGCTGGTTGATCAGGTCAGGGTCGACTACTACGGATCTACAACCCCGCTGAGCCAGCTTGCAACCTTGACCATACCCGATCCGCGCTCGATAGTGATTCAACCCTGGGACACCTCGGTGGTTGGCGAAATTGAAAAAGCCATACTGAAATCCGATTTAGGACTAACCCCGATGAACGATGGCAAGGCGATCAGGATTAATATTCCGCCGCTTACCGCTGAGCGCCGTCGCGATCTTGTCAAAGTCGTGAAGAAAAGAGCTGAGGAATCCAAGGTCGCCGTCAGAAACATCCGGCGTGATATAAACGAAAAGATTAAAGATCTGAAAAAAGACAAGAAAGTATCTGAAGACGAACAGTTTCGCGCACAGGATGAAATCCAGAAGATTACGGACGACTACGTTAAGAAAATCGACGCCGTTTACGGCGTTAAGGAAAAAGAAGTCCTGGAAACTTAGATGGAACTTGATTTGGAGCGGCTTCCACGGCATGTGGCCATCATTATGGATGGCAACGGCCGGTGGGCCAAGCGAAAAGTGAGGAACCGAATTTTCGGGCACAAAAAGGGTGCCGAGAGTGTACGCTCGATTCTGACCTGTTGCGGTGAATTGGGTATCCACTATTTGACCCTTTATGTATTTTCCAAAGAAAACTGGAATCGGCCTCAAAAAGAAGTAAAAGCTCTGTGGGAGTTACTCGCAAAATATCTGAAGTCGGAACTTCAGGAACTCATTGACAAACAGATACGCCTGCGCCATATCGGCGACGATGAGGGCATTCCCGAGTCAGTCCTGGAGCAACTCGACGTCGCCGAGCGTCAGACGGCCCATTTTGACAAACTTGTCCTGAGTCTCGCTCTGAACTACGGGGGCAGGCAGGAGATCACGCGGGCCGCAAAACTTTTTCTTGCCGATGCCATGAATGGCGCGTGCGGAGCAAGCCAGCTTTCTACGGAACTTTTTTCACGCTATCTCTATGGAGCTGACCTTCCTGACCCCGATCTGGTCATCAGAACCGGGGGAGAAATACGTGTGAGCAACTTCCTTCTTTGGCAAATCGCTTATGCAGAGCTATATTTCACGGAGGTTTTGTGGCCCGATTTCGGCACAGCCGATTTAATCGAAGCACTCAAGGAATTTCAGAGAAGAGAGCGACGATTCGGACGCACGAGCGAACAGGTAAGTAAGCCCCGGGGCTCATCGATCGAAGATGAGGCCGCGACCGGGGATATTGCTCTTTCAGGTTCGACTTTATGAACACCCAATATCCAACAACGCTTTGGATGCAGCATTCGCCGAAATTTCATGCCTGATTCCCTGAAATCAAGTTCCTACATTCAGCGCTGGGTTACCGGCATACTGGTCGGCCTGCCAGTTCTCGTATGTGTAGCCGCCGGTCCCCCCTGGAGCTGGTGGCTGCTTGTCAGCCTTGCGGCCATAATCGGCTTGTGGGAGCTGCACAGTCTCCTTTTCCATTCTCCTCTTTCAGAGAAATGGCGATTTTTTTTGTTTGCCGCCGGACTCTTTCTGCCCTTCGCAACTTACCTCTGGGGAATCACTGGCCTGAATTTTGCCCTTTTTGTCTCGTTTTTCCTCGCACTTTGCCTTATGATGATTTTCTCTCCACTTGATCGCGATGAAATCGGGCGGATTGCTCTTCTGTCATTCGCCTTGCTGTATCTGCCCTATTTCCTCTCGTTTGTCCTCCTTCTCGGAGAGGCCCCGCAGGGGAGATCCTGGATATTGTTTCTACTGGTAGTGATCGTTGCTGGAGACACCGGGGCCTATTACACGGGACGTCAGATCGGACGCCACAAGCTCTGCCCGACAGTCAGCCCGAAGAAGACGGTCGAGGGTGCTGTTGGCGGCCTTTTTTTGAGTATAGTTGGCGGATCGGTTATCGGATTGATTTTTTTGAGAAATGTGCCCCTGGCAAGGCTTTTCTTTTTTAGCCTGACAGTCGCCGCCACCGGACAGGTTGGGGACCTGATCGAGTCCATGATTAAGCGCAACTCAGGCAAGAAGGATTCGAGCGGACTGCTTCCAGGCCACGGAGGACTGCTCGACAGGCTGGACTCCCTGATTTTCGCTTTCCCGGTTTTGTGGGCGCTAGTGCAATGGACGACTCCGCATTAGATATAACGGGTTTTGATACGGTACCGAACATGACCAAAAAGAAGATATCCATAATTGGCAGCACTGGTTCGATAGGACGGAGCACGCTGGAAGTGGTGCGCCAGTTTCCAGACCGCTTTGAGGTCGTTGCCCTCGGAGCTGGTTGTAACGCGGCGCTTCTTTTTGAGCAAATAGTGGAGTTTTCTCCACGGGTGGTTTCCTTACTTGACGCTCAGGCAGCACGCAGCCTCGAAAATCTTTTCGCTGGCAAGTCCTGTTGCTTTCCCGAAATCTTTTATGGCCAGGAGGGGTACTGCAGAGTGGCCGCATTGCCCGAGTCGGATATGCTGGTATCTGCAATGGTCGGTGCTGCCGGTCTTTTACCCACCCTTGCCGCAATTAAAGCCGGAAAGAACATCGCGCTAGCCAACAAGGAGACCCTGGTTGCTGCGGGAGAGATCGTAACAGGGGCCGCCGCGGCGAACAACGTAAAAATCCTCCCCGTGGACAGCGAACACAGCGCTATTTTCCAAGCCCTTCAGGGCAACCACAGGGATGCTCTTGACAGGGTGCTTCTTACAGCCTCCGGAGGCCCTTTTTTCAACAAGTCCAGAAGGGATCTTGAAACAGTTTCTCCAGAAGCCGCGCTTTGCCATCCCAACTGGTCGATGGGACCCAAGATCTCAATTGATTCCGCCACCCTGATGAACAAGGGACTCGAAGTGATCGAAGCCAGCTGGTTGTTCGGTGTGCCCGTCGATCGAATATCCGTTTATATTCACCCTGAAAGCATCGTTCACTCTATGGTGGAATACGTTGACGGCTCGGTTATTGCGCAAATGGGGGTACCGGATATGAGAATACCGATAGCCTATGCCCTCGCATATCCCGAGCGCCTTCCGTTAGCCTGGCCCAAGCTCGATCTTTTCCGTCTTCAGAAACTATCCTTTTACCCTCCGGATGAAGAAAAATTCCCTTGCCTGCGCTTGGCTTTCGAGGCTTGCCGCAAAGGATCGACGATGCCTGCTGTCCTAAACGCGGCAAACGAAATAGCGGTGCACGCTTTCCTCAAGAAATCCATCGCTTTTTACGATATACCCGATGTGATCGATGAAGTTATGTCTTCTCACAACCCTTGTGCTAAGCCTGACCTGGAGGCAATTCTTCAGGCAGACGCGTGGGCGCGCGAAGAAGCATCGAAAATTATTATTGCCCACGTGGCAAAAACATCGGGCTAAATTGGAATTAAGATTTATATTTGTAAAAATTATCCTTCGTTGAAGTGAGGTAGTGCCTTTGTTGACAATTTTGCTCTCAACCGCAATAGTGCTTGGAATTCTCATTTTTGTGCATGAACTGGGGCATTTCCTGGTGGCTAAACGCAGCGGGGTTACCGTGCTCAGGTTTTCCCTGGGATTTGGACCTAAAATATTTGGAATCACCCGAGGAGCAACTGAATACTGCCTCTCGCTGATACCCTTGGGTGGTTATGTCAAAATGCTCGGGGAGGATTCAGAGGAAGAGTTGTCGCCATCGGAGCGGGCTGGCGCTTTTTCCGAGCAAAGTGTTATGAAGCGGCTGGCGATTGTGGTGGCGGGGCCGCTTTCAAACTTTGTTTTAGCGATCATCCTTTTTACCTTCCTGTTTGCATTTTCCGGGATTCACGAACTAGCTCCCGAGATCGGATCAGTCAATCCCGGATCGCCTGCAGAACAGGCTGGATTGCAGGCTGGAGACAGAGTGGTTTCGATCGACGGCCGACCGATCGCTACATGGGAAGATCTTTCCGAAACCATTGAAAAACTTGGCTCGAACCCTCTTAATATTCGCCTAAAGCGTGCCGATGCTGAAATCGCCGTAACGGTCACGCCCAAAATCGATGAGGTGAAGAACCTATTCGGTGAAACGATCAGGCGTCCCCTGATCGGCATCGCCGCCTCAGAGTCTACGATCGTCAGATCGGTCAATCCTCTCGCGGCCGGCTACTACGCCCTGGTCCGAACTTACGACCTCAGCAGGCTCTTTTTTCTCACGGTTGTGAAGCTGATAGAGCGGATAGTGCCGCTGAATACGCTGGGAGGTCCGATTCTGATCGCACAGATGGCCGGAAAGCAGGCGCAGAAGGGCGTCCTCGACCTGTTGAACTTCATGGCCTTTATCAGCGTAAACCTGGCGGTCCTGAACCTTTTGCCCATCCCCGTACTCGACGGCGGCCACATTTTCTTTTTCCTGATCGAAGCGGTCCTTGGCAGGCCTCTTTCTCTGAAAAAAATAGCAATCGCTCAGAAGGTGGGACTGCTCGCTCTTCTATCCCTCATGGTGGTGGTTTTCTACAATGACTTAATGCGGCTCGACTGGTCTTCGGTAGCTTCCTGGCTCCATAATCTATTGTCCAGGTTGTGAAAACGACGATGGACGGTCGCGGTTTTACAAAGCGCCATGCGGGTTAAGGCGCTTTCTTTTTTCATGTCTCGAAGCTTTCGGTGAGGCGCCAGTCTCCTATACGATGAGAATTCTTGCAGCCGATACCTCTACAATGTCGGGCAGTCTTGCGCTGCTCGATGATGAAAACCTGACAGCCGAATGGACGCTCAGGTCCGGGCAGACCCACAACAGAAGATTGCTCAAATCAATTGATTCTCTTCTCCGGGAGGCAGGGTGGGACATGGAAACCGTTGACGCATTTGCGGTGGCGAGCGGGCCGGGGAGCTTTACCGGCCTTCGGATCGGAATGGCCACTATGAAAGTGCTCGCCTGGGTCACGGGCAAGCCTTATGCCTCCATTTGCTCGCTTGACGCGCTGGCCCTGCCCTTCTGCTTCTCTACCAGTCCTGTATGCGCTCTTCTCGACGCCCGAAAGGCTGAAGTCTATTGCGCTCTTTATCGGCCTGACGGGAAAGGCGGCCTCGCTCTGGAGATTAAACATACAGCGCTGACTCCCTCACGACTCGCCGAGACCTTAATCCACAAAGTCTCCCAACCTGTTGTATTTTGCGGGGACGGCTGGACAACATACCGCAACACTCTAAAAAGAAAGCTCGGGGATCTGGTTTTTGAGCCTCCGGCGTTTTTTCATATCATACGGGCAGCCTCTATTGGAGAGCTGGCCAGGAGAAGGTTTGTCAAAGGAGAATCCGACGACCCCAGATTCAGTTCGCCTTTGTATCTACGGCCATCGGAAGCCGAAATCCGTTATCCTCACTTGGCTAAAACGAGCAGTGAAAAACCGCAAATTATTTGATTCGACCCGGTTGAAACGGTCTCTCAAGATAAAGGGGGCTACCCGAAACGCGGCCGCAAAGGGCCTATGTGCCCCCGGATTCCCGCTTTACTATGTGATCCGCAACCTCGGATGGCTGAAACGAGAGAAGTGGTGGACAAAGCAGTCGCCTCGCGCAAGACGAGTGCGCGCCTTAAGGATTGTCACGGAGCGAATTGCGATATTCAATGAGGTGAAAAACTGGAGAAAAGACAAGGAGTCGGCGCCTATGCCCATATTAAACGTGGGCGACAAGAATGCGCCAGGGTATTGCAATAAATGTGGCCTCTGCTGTGAGGTAGCAAGCGGGATGCCGGACTTTCCAGCTCCGGATGCACTTCCGCGTGGCTGGCGTGAGGTTTTTGGCAACGGCCTTGGACGTGGCCACCGCTTTTGCCCGTTTTTATGGGAAGACAACTGCTCGGGTGGCGGCCTCTGCTCTATTTATCCGCTCCGGTCCAATCCCTGCCGGCTGTTTGGGTCCGAAGAATGTGACTTTTTCTGGAAATCTCCAGAACCCGTTGAACTCTCGAGCGGGAGGGAAATCTTCCTGATTGGACTATGGCTGATCAAGCTGGTTAATCCCCGTAAGCTGCCACTGGTGAGAACCGACATCACGGCTAAACGTCCAAAATTCCTGGAATTTGACAGGATTTAGCTCGTCCCCGTCAATAACTTCCTAACTTACGTCGCGCCGCTTTCCACGGCGCGTTCCGTCTTCCCCAAAAGAAATGACATGCATCCAGTGCGATTCTACATCCTTCTTTCGATTCGAAACAGGGATGGCGCTTATGCGTGAGGACCGTGACGGAATACCAGGCGTATGTCGAGTCCCAGAGAGGAGCGAGAAATTTTTACATGAGACTCCAAGCGCCGTCATGGAAGGCGACTCGACCAAAGGAAAAACTGTGCCCACTCTGCACCCGGCGAACAAAAACAAAAATCCCCTCGGATCTTTTTGAGGTCCGAGGGGATTTTTATATAGGGGATGAGGCGGCAGCGTCCTACTCTCCCACGCAGTTTGCCCGCGCAGTACCATCGGCGCAGAGGAGCTTAACG
>JBKQTS010000072.1:0-21989 GCA_052143075.1 Syntrophobacteraceae bacterium
GATGGGTTCGCCCGGCCACTCCCGGTCTGGACTTCACCTTGAATCCGGAGGCTCGCCGCAACGTACGGCCGAATCGTGTTCGTTACCCTACGGACTGCATGTTCGTCTTGGGTTGCTCTCCACCCCGGCTCGCGGCGACGCAGTTTCCTTTGACTACCGGGAGCGAGCATCTCCCGGGAGGGGACTTTCACCCCTCAGATCGTGCCCGCTTCCAGGCGCACGGGTTCCCGCAAATGCTCGCGGCAAGCTTTCTCACTTCTGCCATGAGCATTTCCGGGGCTACCACTCGATTGACCAGACCGATGGCCAAAGCCTGCTCGGCCGTAATCGGATCGCCGGTCAGTATCATTTCGATGGCTCGCCCCATTCCTACCAGGCGCGGAAGCCGCTGAGTTCCACCAGCTCCGGGAATGATGCCAAGTTTTACTTCAGGCTGGCCCAGTTTTGCGGAACTGCCGGCGACGCGCATTGTGCATGCCATGGCCAGCTCCAGACCGGTCCCGAGTGCAAAACCGTTAATTGCGGCGATGGACGGAATTTCCAGCATCTCTATGCGCGTATACACTTCCTGGCGCCGCCGGGTTTCACTCCTGCCCAGCAGAGTGTCGCGCCGGGCAAGTTCCGATATATCTGCCCCGGCAGCGAATGCCTTGTCACCCGCCCCGGTGAGAATCAACACGCGCGCGCCGTTTTCTTTTTCAATCTCGGACAACCCCTTATCTATCTCTTCCACCGTGGCATTGTTGACGGCATTGCGTTTTTCCGGCCGGTTAATCGTCAGGAAGGCAATACCGTCGGCATATTCGAGTTTGATGTTTTCGAAGGTCATTTTCCCTCCTCGTAAGAGTAGAAACCCTTGCCCACCTTCTTTCCCAACCGGCCTTCGTCGATCATCCGGTCGATTAATTCCGGGTGCCTGTAACGGTGATCATCCAGGATTGCGGTCAGAGTCTGCATTTTGGCCCGATGCACGTCGAGGCCGATAAGATCAATCAGCTCCAGGGGTCCCATCGGATGATTGGCCCCAAGCTTCATGGCTTTGTCGATATCTTCGGGCGCTGCCACCCCGGTTGCCACAAGCCATGTGGCTTCGTTTAGCAGTTGCCCCAGGACCCGGCTTACAATTCCCGCTGGAGCTTCGTTCTTACAGACCACCGGGTCCTTGCCGAGCTGTTTTGCCAGCGCTGTGGCTGAAGTCAAAGTTTCCGAAGATGTTTTCGCGCCCGGCATAATCTCCACAAGTTTCATTATCGTAGGCGGATTGAAAAAATGCATCTGAACCACTTTGTCGGGGCGTCTGGTGGCCTCAGCTATCGCACTGATCGAAAGCGAAGTCGTGTTTGTGGCAAGGATTACATCGGGGCGGGCGAGCTTGTCCAGCTCGGCAAAAACCTTCCTCTTTATTTCGATGTCCTCCAGGACGCACTCGATTACGAAATCGCATTCGCGGGCAGGGTTTAGATCACCCGCAGTCGAGATGCGTGAAAGAACGGAGTTTTTTTGATCTTCGGTCAGTTTTGCCTGCTCCACCCTTTTTTGAAGCCCTTTCGCTATGCGGGCTTTGGCATTGGTGGAAAGGTCAAGGCTGATATCGCTGATCATGGCTTCGAAGCCCTGCTGGGCACAGAGCTGCGCAATTCCTGCTCCCATGTTTCCAGCGCCGACGACGAGAATTTTTTTGACAGCCATATTTAACTCTCCTGAATCAAGGGTTAGTTCAACCGTGCAACAACCGCACCGACCCCATTGTCTCTCCGGAGCAAAACCTCCGAGTAAACTCCAGACTTTAAGCCGGAGGTTTCCATCCAATGCGGATGCGCGCCGTCAGCTTATCTGTTGGCTTTTTCAACTCCGGTGCATCGGCCGCGAGGATCATCTTCATGACACTCGACGGCTCCCTCGAGGATTTTGTATACCTTTCCATCATGAAGGATTTGCGCCATGGGGGTACTCATTGGATTACCCATATGCGCACAAGACTTTTTACTTTTTGGTCTCCTTTTTGCCCTTCTTTTCGGCCCTTTTTTCCTTTAAGCTCTTAGCTGGTTTTTTCTTTCCATCTTTCTTGGTATCCATGTTTTTACTCATGATGTTCCCCTCTGTTTTTCCAGCAGGAGCAGGAACCCTTGATTACCCTGCCGGGACGAAAAATGCTTTCTCTGGTCAAAAAAGATTTCGAGTCAAAAATCCCAACCGGAAATTGCCGGTAGAATCGGGTATTCCCAAGTAAGTTTATACTTCTGTCGCTCCGGTTACAAGCTGGATTGAGGGCGGGGAGGAGTACATACCTGTGTCAAGAAATGCCGCCAGGACTCCCGAGGGTAAACCTCTGCCCACCAAGGTTCAATCTTGGGGAGACGGACGCGGTTACACGGTGACGCGGGCACACAGGAACTGCAAAAACGCGGAGAAGAGGAGACGGTCTTGTCCCCGCGTCAGTTTTTTCACCCTAATCGGGAAATTTCAGGACGACTTCCTCTTCTCCTTTGGCGTCGTCGCGGTCGAGCTTCATTTCAAGCTCTATGCTGCTGTCGCGAATGCCGATCACAACAGGCGATTTTCCTTTATCTCCTTCAATGTGCGTAATTCCCTTCACCACATCAAAAACTTTCCGTCCGATCTGTGTCGGGGGGCTGGGCAGTTCGGTTTTGCGATATTTTGCTGTTACCGAAACTCCTCCTTCGGCGGTGCGGCGAATAGAGATTTTTTCCGCGTTTCTGTCAATTCCATGCAAAACGGCCAAAGCAAGCCATTTCAGAGCACCCTCTTCGGAATCATGCTCTTTGATCAGACCGGCCATTTCACTGAGCGGGTCGGTGTTGGCGTAGCAATCGCACTGTTCCTGGACCTTCATGTGCAGCGTGCGCTTATCCAGCATTGTAAATCCCCTCCTTTAAGAAAATCGCAAATGAGATAGATGAGGTGGACAGCGGTGCGCATCCGGAAAGTCCAAGGCGTTCCGTCGTCCGACATTGGTAAAGGTAAGTATTTGCGATCTTAAATCCACACTCAGGGGGTTTGAATTTTGCGGAAATCCGCCATTCGGGCAAAAAGATCTCGCGTTCGGGTGAGCAGTGCAAGCCGGTTTCGTCGAACCGAGTCGTCCTTGTCCATAACGAGCACGGAATCAAAAAAGGAATCAATCATGGGTTTAAGCCGGGCCATGGATTCGATCGCAGCGGCAAAATCCGATCGGGCCAGCCGGCTGCCCACATCCGCTTCGGCCTTTACCAATTCGGCGAACAGAGTCCCTTCAGCGGGGTTTTTGAAAAGAGAGGCGTCAACGGGTGCGGTCTCGGGCTCCTTGATGATGTTGGCCACCCGCTTAACGGCTGCCGCCAAGTCGCCGAAGCCGGGTCTTGCGGTAAAGCGGGCAAGGGCTTTGGTTCTTTCGACAGCTTCGAGCAGATCGTCTATGCCCACTGAAAGCGCCGCCTCGATCACATCGGTGCTCAACCTTACTGATTCGGTAACTCCCACTTGGTCGGCAACTTCCACTGAAAGGTCTGTGGGACGAAATCCTTCGTCGAGGGTTGCAAGGTAATGGTGAAGGCGTCCTTCGAAAAAGGCCGTTATGTCGAGTTTCACATTTTCCGCCGGCCGGATGAGTTTATTTGAAAGCAGTGCGAGCGCCCTGTCTATGATCTCGGCAAGCGAAATCCGCAGAGGCGTTTCGAGCACAATTCGTATGATTCCAAGCGTCTGGCGCCTCAGGGCAAACGGGTCGGCCGTACCGGTGGGAAGCAGCCCGACCCCGAAGCAGGCCGCAATTGTGTCGATTTTGTCGGCGATGCTGACAAGCGAGCCTTCGATTCGGGAAGGGATCGGCCCGCCCGCCCGATTTGGCAGATAGTGTTCGTAGATGGCCTCTGCAACTGCTTCGGGCTCGCCCTGGAGCCGTGCGTAAGTTCTTCCCATTATCCCCTGAAGTTCGGGAAATTCGCTTACTACTCCCGACACGAGATCGGCCTTGCACAGCAAAGCTGTGCGGCGAATCTCGGGCACACTCTCCGGGGCAACCCGCTCAGCCAGCATCAGAGCCAGCTCGCTGAAACGCTCCATTTTTTCGTAGCTCGTTCCGATCTTCGAATGGAAAACGACCCCCTTGAGCTGTTCGACCCGGTGGACGAGCGGCGCCTTGCGGTCTTCCCTGTAATAGAAGCGGGCATCTTCGAGCCGCGCCCTCACTACTCTTGCGTTGCCCGCTTCCACCAGTGCGAAATCCCTTGGGACTGTGTTGGAAATAGTTACAAAATATGGGAGCAGCGCGCCGGCGCCGTCCGTTACGGCAAAGTAGCGCTGGTGCTTCTTTATGACCGTAATAAGCAGTTCGGGGGGAAGTTCGAGATACTTGGCTTCAAACTGTCCGACAAGCGGTTGAGGGAACTCGACCAGTTGTGTGACTTCGTCCAGAAGCTCATCGTCTGCGAGGACCTTGCCGCCTACCCCTGCGGCAGCCGTTCCCGTTCCCTGCCGGATGAGTTGACGCCTTTCAGCTATGTCAAGGATGACGTAGTTCTTCCTGAGATTTTCACGATGGCTCTCGAAGTCGCTCACCTCGATCCACACGGGGCTCATGAACCGGTGGCCCATCGACTTTTTCCCGGAGCGCACACGGGCGTATTCGCACTGCAGGACCTGTTGCCCAAACAGGGCCACCAGCCATTGAATCGGCCTGGCAAAAGTCTCACTGTAGGAAGACCAGTGCATGGACTTGGGAAATGGAATTTTAGCGATGAAGTCCGGGAGCATTTTTTCCAGGAGTTCGTGGGCCGCAAGACCGGCTTCCTCCCGAAAGACGCAAAGATACTCACCCTTGGGCGTCTGCTTTGTTGTCAGCTCCCCAATGCTTACGCCCTGACCTTTTGCAAAGCCTTCGGCAGCCTTCGTGGGCTTTCCCTGAGCATCGTAGGCGGCGCTTTTGGGCGGCCCGATGACCTCAGTCCTGACGGGCTGCTGGGAATCCGCCACACCCGGCACATTCAACACGAGCCGGCGAGGCGTGCCGGCGACCGTGGGTTCACCATGCGCTATGCGGTTTTCATCCAGAAACCGGGCCATCCGGGAAGATATCGATTCCAGTGCGGGCAGGATGTAGCCGGCCGGTATTTCTTCGGTTCCAATCTCTATGTATAGGGTCTTCGCCATCTGTTCACCTTTGAAGAGTTTTTAGTTGTTGGTTTTGAGTTAATTTAACTAAAAACTAAAAACTAGAAACTCAGAACTTGTTCATGAGCGGAAATCCCATTTTCTCGCGCTGGGCGTAATAGGCGTGCGCAACAAGCCGCGCCATGTTTCTGACCCTGGCGATATAGTTGGTCCTTTCGGTTACGCTGATCGCCCCGCGCGCAACAAGCAAATTGAACACGTGAGAGCATTTGAGCGTATAGTCATAGCTGGGCAGGACCAGTCCGCGCCCGTTCATACGCAACGATTCAGCCTCGTACATGTCGAAGAGCTTGAGCAACATGCCCACATCAGCCTCTTCGAAATTATAATGGGACCATTCCACCTCACCCTCGTGGTGCACGTCGCCATAAGTGACATTGCCGCTCCAGATGAGGTCGTAGACTGAGTTGACCCCCTGCAGGTACATCGCGATTCTTTCCAGGCCGTAGGTCAGCTCCAGGCTGACCGGAGAGAGGGAGATGCCGCCGACCTGCTGAAAGTACGTGAACTGCGTTATTTCCATCCCATCGAGCCAGACCTCCCAGCCCAGGCCCGAGGCCCCCAGGGTGGGCGACTCCCAGTCATCCTCGACAAAGCGGATATCGTGATCCAGGGGGTCGACGCCAAAGCTCTTGAGGCTGTCCAGGTATACTCCCTGCGAATCGGGGGGAGAAGGCTTAAGAATCACCTGGTACTGATAGTAGTGCTGGAGTCGGTTGGGGTTTTCCCCATACCGGCCGTCGGTCGGTCGCCTGGACGGTTCGACGTAAGCCACATTGTACGGCTCCGGCCCGAGAACCCTCAAAAAGGTGGCGGGATTGAACGTGCCCGCGCCGACTTCGAGGTCATAGGGCTGCTGGATCAAGCATCCCCTGTCGGCCCAGAACTTGTCGAGGGCGGCAATAAGTTCCTGGAATGTCATTTTGGATCTCCCTATGGGAAAATATGCCCTATTAGTCGTATAAGGCCTATACCAGTCATTCGGCCTTTGGGTCGTCGATCAGATCGATGCGTCTCTTATGACGGCCGCCCTCGAAAGGCTCCTTTATCCATTCGCGCACTATTTCAAGGGCCAGATCAACGCCGATAAAACGGGACCCAAGGCACAAAACGTTGCTGTCATTGTGACGCCGGCTCATCCGAGCCTCGAACGGCTCGTGTCCGTTTACGGCCCGCACTCCGGGCGCCCTGTTAGCCGCTATGCACATCCCTATCCCGCTGCCGCACACCAGGATGCCCCGTTCCGCCTGGCCACCCCTCACCGCACGCGCGACTCGAAGGGCATATACGGGGTAATCGACCGAATCGGGACTGTTCGTACCAACGTCCACTACCTCTATGTCCGCCTCTCTCAGAGAGGAAGCGAGAAGCTGCTTCAATTCAAAACCGGCGTGATCCGCTCCGATGCAGACTTTCATAAATCTCCTGTAAATCAGTAAATAAAGACTAAGTGGGCCCCTTCCGACCGTATCCACTTGATTCGCGCCCGAACTCTATATGAAAAACAATAGCGCGGAAACCAAAAAATCACATCCACCACAGAGTCCCGGCTTTCGCAGGGATGGCGGCAGAGAATACAGAGCCGGGGAGAGGCGGTGACATTTAAACGTTCATCGCTTGCGCAGCACCGTAATTCTCAGCGTCTTGCGGGGCCATAAAATTTTTTCACGCGAAGACTGATCATCGACAGGTCACCGATAAATTATTGGAACTCCGGGATGTCTTGCGGCAGAGATTCTTTCTGCAAGCGATGTTTTCGGGACACTCGGTCGATGGATCCTTTGGCGAAAAAGGGGCTTGGCGCAGCGTGCAAACGCAAAGGCCAAAGCCGCACAAATAACGATTAATTTAACCGGCTTGCTGATTCGCATAGCAGAATGAATCTCGTGTGCGCTCCGCGAGGCAGGGGCCGCGCCGCCCGAAACCGGCCGAATCTGTCAAAGGTTTCCCCGGCTTTCAGTGCGATTATAACATTTTGTTCCTGATGAGCGGCGGATAAATGGGAAATGAACATCCCGAGGGCGGACAAAACGATTTGCCCGCGGTTTTCAGCAACCCCTGTGGTGGGCACATAGGCTTCCTGTTCTAGTGCGACGTTTGATAGGTTACTCAGGGGTTCATTTGGTCGTCGGTTTCCTCCGGGTTTTTTCGACGTTTCCTGGCCACGAACCAGACATAATATAAAAGCAGAAAAGGGAAGGTTGCGTAGGCCCCTTCAAAGTCGCCCCGATAAAGGGATACTGTACCGTAGATAACGATGCCTGCAACAATTGCGAGTTGAATTATAGACAGGGCTTTTTTCAAGTGTGCTCCACAAAAATAAAGCCCGCTTTTGGCGGGCTGTAAAGAAATCCGTTATGGGCCTGGGTAAGACCTCTAAAAAGATTTTTGTGTTTGCAGCACTAAAAGCCAAATGGGTCTCGATCCGGCATAATGCTGCAACCAGGCGCATAGATAAACCATGGCGAAGGGGCAGTCAAGAACGATTTATTGCGTAAGATCAATATTTGATCATCGCAGACCAGTCGGCGGCCCGTCGCAGTGGAACGAGCCTGATGACATCCGTCATGCCCGCTCCATGACGAAAGAAGTCCGGGAACGGAGTCGATTGAATGACCAAAACGAGTGGCGTCTGGAGAAATCGGCATCATCATGCTCCCGCGCGTGCGACAAGCAGATCGACAAACCAAACCCCTCCTCGCCGGGATGAACCCGCCGAGTGTGCACCAGGTGAAAGGGTAAGGCATACTTGCCGTTTCACCCTTTCACCTGCGCTATTTTTCAGCCCTTCTTGACGCGAACCGCTTGCGGTCCCTTGGTCCCCTGTTCGACCTCGAAGTTAACACTCTCGCCTTCCTGCAAACTCTTGAAACCTTCGCCTTCTATGGCGCTATGGTGAACAAAATATTCTTTCCCGGAATCATCCGCGATAAATCCGTAGCCCTTCTGATCGCTGAACCATTTTACGGTGCCATGCATTTCGAAAAACCCTCTTGCTCACGTTTGCGTCCGAAAAGGGTACTTTCCGGATCGGAAAATGCCGGTGTCCCATAAGTGAAATTCTCCTACGTTCATCCGGTCTTTCCGGATGGACACCGGTCACGCTGGCGGCGTGATTAAATACTCATTTTTAACTGAAGCCATCAGCGAGCCCAGGCTCGCTACTCATCCGCAAATTTCTACATAAGCCTATCGCTTATAAATCGAAGTTAACCACGGCTGGATGCTTCAGCCAGCGATAATCCGTCGTTGAAATTTACGTTGGGGGCTCTTCGATGTCGAAGTAGACGCAAAATTCGCAAAAATTCAAAATCTTTCCAAAGGTGTTTGAAATTTTAAGTGGTTAATTCTGCCGGCGGGATCTGCGACCCGGCGGCACAGAGCCGCACCGGGAGCGCAAACGGGAAAGCCCGCGCCGGGCGGCACGGGCTTTCAAATCAATCCATGATCTATTTCATCCAATCGGCTCGCAGAGCGTGGAGTCTGAGGGGCGATCTTAACACATTCTACGCCCCGACTTCTTCTTTGACCGAAATGGCAATTTTGTAAAGAACGGTCAGAACGAAGAAACCCGTTGCCCAGATCCCGAGGGCGATCATAATCTCCGGGACGCTCGGCGCGTATTCGCGGACTTGGTCGAACGGATTTGGAATGAAACCGGCCACAACCAGCCCGACGCCTTTTTCAATATACATGGAAAAGAAGACGCAGGCGGCAGCAGCGAGGAGCATTTTTTCGTTCTTGCGCACATCCGGGTGGAGAAGCAGCCCAGCCCCGGTCAGGGCAAGTATGGCAAAAAGCCACATGAACGGGACCAGCCTGTGGTGACCTTCAAGGCCTACAAACAGGTACTTGAGCGCGTCCATCTCGCCGGGAATATTGCTGTAAAACGCCGTGAAGCACTCCAGGCCGACGAAGAAAAGGCTTATCAGCATGGCGTAAGTCATGATCGTCGTCAGCTTGTCGATGGCTTCCTTACCAGGGTCGAATTTGGAATATTTTTTCACCAGGTATGAAAGCATGATCAAAAGCGCTGGACCGGAGCAGAAGGCCGAGGCAAGAAAGCGGGCGGCCATGATGGCGGTCAGCCAGTAGTGCCTTGCGGGCAGACCGGCATAGAGGAAGGCAGTGACCGTGTGAATGCTGAATGCCCAGGGAATCGAAATGTAGATGAGCGGCTTTACCCAGTTGGGATAATGAGTCCCCTTGCGTTCGGCCTCAAGCACGTTCCAGCCGATGAGCAGGTTTAGCAGCAGGTAGCCGTTCAAAACGACCATGTCCCAGAAAAGGACCGAATTGGGCCTCGGATAGATGATAATGTTCAACAGGCGCATCGGCTTTCCAAGATCGACTATGACAAACATAAGACACATGGTGACTGAAGCTATGGCGAGAAATTCGCCCAGAATGGTGATTTTCCCGAACGCCTTCACGTCGTGCAGGTAATAGGGAAGTACTACCATGACGGCAGAGGCCGCGACGCCGACCAGGAAGGTCATCTGCGCGATGTAGATTCCCCAGGAAACGTCCCTGCTTAAACCCGTGATCGTAAGACCCCGGTTCCACTGAGTGAGGTAAGCCGCAAAACCTAGCCCCATGAAGACGAGCAGGACCCCAAGCAGCTTTTTGTATCTTGTGCTTCCAGTAAGTGCTCTTTCAAGCATTTCCCACCCCTTAAGATCGGGAGCAGGGAACAGAGAGCAGGGAGCAAAAACCGCCTTTTGCTCCCCGTTTCCCGCTTCCCGCTTCTCTAGATTATGTAGTAAACGCCGGGTTCGGTCCCCAGCTCAGGTTTGCGCCTTAGTGAAAATTGCGAAGCAAGGGCTTTTCGCACGTCGGAGTTCGGGTCCTCAAGATCGCCGAAAGAGAGCGCCTTGCACTTGCACGCCTCGACACACGCCGGGATTTTCCCGGCATCGAGCCGTTCCTCGCAAAAGTTGCACTTCTCGACAACCCCCCGCTCCCTGGTCGGGAAAGTGGGGTTAAGTTCAGTCTTGATATAGGGGCGCGGGTCTCTGAAATTAAAGCTCCTGGCGCCGTAGGGGCAACCTGCCATACAGTACCGGCAGCCGATGCAGCGGTGATAGTCCATCACGGTGATTCCGTCTGCCCTCTTAAAGGTGGCCTCGGTAGGGCAAACCCGCGTGCATGGGGCATTCTTGCAGTGATTGCAAAGGACCAAGAAGGGCTTTTCCCTTATTTCAGCGGGTTCCATGCCACTTTCCTGCCCGGGGAAGACGTTCTCATACTTTTCATCCCAGATCCACTTGACCTCTTCTTTCTGAGTCCCGATATCCGGAACATTATGGGTCGAGTGGCAGGCAAGCACGCAGTCCCTGCAGCCGGGAGGCCCTTTTTCCCAGCACTTCTTCATATCGATTGCCATTGCCCATCGCTTCGCGGTGAGGGCCTGGAGATTTGCCATGAATTTGGGCGTTTCAGTTTTGCCAAACGCCTTGACTACCCGCAAAGATCCAAGCCCCAGCGCACAAATGCCGCCGATTTTCAGAAAAGTCCTTCTGCCAGTTTCCATTACATATTCTCCTTTGGAGCAATGTGGCAATTCCAGCAGTAGGGGTCGGAGTCCTTTTGCAGCCCGGCGTAGTTATGGCATCGGTCGCAGAATTGAGACTTATTGGAGTGACACCTCATGCACTCGTTCTGAAGACTCATTTCATAGGTCTTGCCGTCGCTTGCCACATACATTCTCTTATTGTTTCGGACAACCTCCGTCCTCCATTCGTTTAAAAGCTTCATATGACCTGTGATCATTTCTTCCTTGGGCATAACGCACTGCTTGTTGATCATCTGGCTTATGACCGGGGTGTCCAGCTTTAGATCGGGCGGTGGAGCGGCCTTGCCATGATTGAACCATACCGGGAAGGTTGCCAGCACGATGAAAATGACCAGGCCGACAAGGATATATTTTCCATCATACATCTTCATTCTCGCTATCCTCCTCCATTCCGGGCAGAGGCTCGCCGCGCAGGTCGGTGGTCCTCTCGGTTTCGCCTTCCATCACGAGAGCGTTGGCTACCAGCTCGTGAACTCCGTACACGGTAACACCGGGCACCCAGTAATCCATCAGGGCGGTAAGCACCGCGCGGTCAATGGCGCAAATGCACGAAAGCGCGTTTACTCCGAACTTGTCGTGTACGTAGCGTACCGCGTTAGCCCGGGGCAACCCGCCCCGCATTCTCATTTCCATGAACTCGTCGTTATTTAAGCCCGACCCCGACCCGCAGCAGTAAGTCTGCTCCCGGATGGTTTCGGGCGGCATCTCATGAAAATTATTGCAGACGTTTTTGATCACGTAGCGCGGCTCTTCGAAAAAGCCCATGCCGCGCGAAGTGTTGCAGGAATCATGGTAAGTCATGACCAGGTTGTCGTTTCGGCTCGGGTCGAGCTTCAGCTTGCCGTTCTTGATCAGGTCGGCGGTAAACTCGACGATGTGCATCATCTTGGTAGAGGCGGCGTTGTCGAATCTAGTGCCCGTAACGGGGGATACCGGCACTTCGAGAAAGTCGGCCGGGCCGTTCATGGTGTCCATGTACTGGTTTATAACGCGCCACATGTGGCCGCACTCACCGCCGATGATGTATTTTACGCCGAGCCTTTTGGCCTCCGCGTACATCTTGGCGTTCAGGCGCTTCATCATCTCGTGTGAGGTGAACATGCCGAAGTTTCCGCCCTCGGAGGCGTAAGTGCTCCAAGTGTAATCGAGCCCGATCTCATGGAAGAGCATCAGGTAGCCCATCAGAGTATAGGTGCCGGGGTCTGCGAAAACGTCGCCCGAAGGAGTTATAAAGAGGACCTCGGCCCCCTTGCGGTTGAAAGTCGGCTCGCACCTGATCCCGTTTACAGCCTCGATTTCATCGACGAAAAACTCGATCATGTCCTTGAAGGCGTGCGGCTGAATCCCGAGGTTGTTTCCGTTATTGTAGCAATTTGCCACAGGGCCTACGACCCAGTCGATGTTCAGGCCGATCAGGTTCAAGAGTTCACGGCCCATCATGGTAACCTCCGCCGTATCGATCCCGTAGGGACAGAAAAGCGAGCAGCGGCGGCATTCCGTGCACTGGAAAAAGTACATGAACCACTCTTTTACCACGTCCTCGGTAAGGTCGCGGGCGCCAACCATTTTGCCCATCAGTTTGCCGGCAAGCGAGAACTCCTTGCGATAGACCGACCTCAGGAGTTCAGCCCTGAGTACGGGCATGTTCTTCGGGTCGCCAGATCCCAGATAGAAATGGCATTTATCGGCGCACGCCCCGCAGCGCACGCATATGTCCATGAAAATCTTAAAAGATCGGAATTTGTCGAGGCGCTCCCGCATGCCTTCCAACAGGATCTGTTTCCAGTTGGAGGGCAGTTTCCAGTCTTCATCGAGCGGAGACCATTCCCTGGGGTTTGGAAGTCCTACGGCTTGCAGGTTCTTTGCCTTTCCAGGATAGCTGAAGTTTCCTGGCCTGAAAACGGCCGGAGTGTCCATCCATCCCGTTTTGGGAAACCCATGCTCTATTACGAGTTCGTTTGGTTTGGGGACCTTAGCCATTGCTCAAATAACTCCTTGGTAGGGTTATCGGTTCGGGGCGATGCCGGAGCCATCCGGCCGCCGCCGCCGACTTCATCAATCTTTTGCCGGAACTGCGGCTTCGTCCAATTCTTTCTCCACGGGCAATCCGGCCTCGACCATCTTTTCCCTGAAATGGTCTTCATACTGCGCGTAAGTGTGGACTTTTACCGGGTAGTTCCAGGGATTTACGTGGCGTATGATGCGGCTGTCGTTGGGAAGATTGCGCGTTGGGCTGAGCAGGACGCCGCCGGCGTGCATCAGCTTGCTGAAAGGAAAGTAGGCAAACAACGTGCTTACCAGGAAAAGATGGATGAAGAAAATCACCCCGATCCCTTCGGGTACGACCGGTTTAAGGCAAATAAGCCCCATAGCCAACTGTTTGACCTTGATCAGGTCGACCTTGATAAAATAGCGGGTAAGAATGCCCGTCGTTCCGATTGCAAGGAGCAGAAAAAGCGGAAAGAAATCCTGCGGAAGCGATATGTAGCGCAACTGCGGGATGATCAGCCTTCTGATCAGCAGGTAGGTCACCGCCACCATAAAAACAATGTCGGTGATGTAGATGCCGGGAAGCCCAACCTGTAAAATCCCGTCAAGTCTTTCAATGTCATGGACGAAAAAGGGTACGGGTTCGGTGAAAAAGCGCAGATGCCTTATCAGGATGACAAGAAAGGCGTAGTGGAAGGCAAGCCCGGCCAACCAGAGCCATTTTTCCCACTGGTAATAGAACTTGGGTCCTTTTTGCATCTCGAATTTGGTGTTCCTGAAAAGCGAGCGGAAAAAGAGCACCTCCAGGATCATCCTGCCTACGACCTGCATTTTGGTGGAAGGATTGTCGAGCTTGCTCTGGGGTATCCAGGACAGGGACTTCTGCTGGCCGGCCGTGGTCGGAATCCGGAAGGGAACGGGCGAGCGGGCCCACTTTAGGACCCTGAAAACGACGCCGCCCAGAAAAGCGACGATAGCTACGTACGGCATGGTTACGCCGAAAAAGTAATTGAGTCCGGCCGCCTTGACCCCCAGAAAACAAGCCAAGACGAGCGCAACGACTGCAGCTAGGGAAAAGTTGATGCCCATTTACACAACCTCCTGTAAAAAGAAGAGTGAAGAGTGAAGAGTGAAGAGTGAAGAGTGAAAATATCACCCTTCCAACTTGACCCTTCCAACTTGACCGGCTACTCGCCTCCGGCTCCTGGTTCAGAAATGATCTCGGCCAACTTGAGGAGCCTGTGCGTCCTGTTCTTTACCTCGGTCATCCTTACTTCGAAAAGATTTTCACGACAGCGCATGTAGACGTCGAACGCACTCAGGGCCAGAGCGTCCACTTTCCGGTCGAAATCGGACAACTCCTCCCGGTCCACAACACCTGCAGCCAAATCCTCTTCGAGCACCTTCAAGGCTATCGTTTTCAAACTAAAAATGAAGGCCAGAGAACTCGATGGGGAAAAATCCTGGATCGCCCTGATCCTGATCACCTTATCGAGCAGGGGCCCCATGGCCTCCGCGCTGTTTTGACCTAAAAATTCATCGAGAATCTCGTCGATTGCAACCAGAAAAGAATGTCCAACCGGATTGGCGAATTGGTTGGTCTCCTTTTTGAGCAACCTGACCGTTTCAAGCGGATAAGTTCCGGCCAGCATATCGAACCATTGCCGGCCGATTCTTTTTTTCTTTTGCAGAAGACGTTGTTCAATGGCCATGTTTTACCTGAGGCCTCCCGCAGGCGGTGGGGCGCCCCCAAGGTTGCCCGCTGCCGGCCGTTTATGTCTGACCCCGCCCACGGCGGGATTGATTAGAGCGCACTTCGTTTGACAGAGCGGAGACTTAACCCGACTGCCCCGAAAGGTCAACGAAGACGCAAATTATCTTGTTAGGATAGCCGAAAGTGTAAGCCGGAGGAGGAGCGGCGGGCAATATCTTACCGAAATTGATCGCAGCAGCACTGAACAGCTTGAAAATTATTGAGCACCGACACCCTGAGCAGCATTTACACGAAGTGTTCCATTATCATGACTTAAAAGGGATTTCAACAGCTAATCGTTCTTTGCATTGTGCATGTTTTTTTGTGCAATATTTCTGTATCGTTCGATTAATTCCCCCGCCCGCTGAGCGAGACTGGCGGCCTCCGGCTTTGTTATCTGTTCGTCGGCGCCAACAGACTGCCCCTTGTGGATCAGTTTCTCGTTGATAAGTGATGAGAAGAGCACAACGGGCAATGCCTTGAGCACCTGGTCCTGCTTTACCGAATGACACAGGCTGTACCCGTCCATTTGCGGCATCTCGATATCGGAGATGACAATATCGATGTAATCGTGAATCGGGCGTTTCTCCTTTTGTGCCAGGGTTTTTAATTCCTTGAGGCATTCCCATGCTTCGCTGCCGTCGCTTGCCATCCGAATAGTGAAGCCGGCCTGTTCAAGCTTTCTCGAAAGAATTTTTCTGATCGAGGAAGAATCATCGGCTATCAGTGCTTTGTAATGAAGATCGGCGCCTACGGGGAGCATTTCAACATCATCTCTGATAGCATAGTTAGGATTCAGTTCCGCGAGAATTTTCTCCATATCGAGGATCAACAGGTTTCGATCCTCCATCTTGACAATGCCTGTAATCGAATTGGTCATGCCGTCCAGAATTGGGCCGCCAGGCTCTATTTGTCCCCACTCCAGACGATGGATTCGGTTCACGCCTGAAACAACGAAAGCAAGGGTGGATTTATTGAATTCGGTCACTATGGTTAACGGATTTATCTCCTCTTCGGGCTTGGTCTTTCCGAGTTGGACCGCCAAATCTATAAGGGGGATAACCCTGTCTCGCGAAAGAAACGTCCCCAGAAAGCCCCGAGGCGCCTGGGGCAGAAAAGTTACCTTTGGCTTGCGAATGATTTCCACGACCTTGGCTACATTGATCCCGTAGCAGCCGCGGTAGACTTCCGCACCGAGACTTTCATCGAGGTAGAATTCCACGATTTCCATCTCGTTGGTGCCGGTAGCAAGGAGTATCCCTGTGTTCTGAGCCATAAAGCCTCCCCATTCCAGTCATCGGATAGAAGGAATTGCCGGGGCGCCCGGCAAGGAACCTGTTTTTCCCTCCAGCCTTGCCCTGTTTAAATCCAGACCACTCCGCTCAATTCAACTCGAACCCCGGTGATCGGATTTGAGAGATGTCTTTAGCTGGAATGGGTAATCTTCGAGAACTTTTTGCAACGACGAAATCTTGCTGTCGGATAACTAATCCGCATTCAGGTAGTATTTCGGCAGGAAACCGTAAAAAGTTGAAATAGAAATCAATCTTAACGATCTTTGGCTGGAGGAGATGACGTAAGCAGGCGTATCAATGGAAGAAAACCCGTGGCTAAACCGCTGAAATTGAGATGGGACATGAACACTATCCAGTACATTGTCAACAAGGTTTCTCTATGTTGGAGAGTGATCGTCACCCCGGCGGGGCAGGCCCTACTGGAATGACGGATATCGCGTCTGCACCCATAGCAATTTAGTTGACAATGTACCAGCTAGTGTCCATCCGGAAACCCCGGATAGATTACTGGCAGTTTCCAGTTCGGAAATGAAGCATTTTTCGCCCTGGCGCGTACAGTTTGGCGCCCCGCCATTTCCGGATTGCCCAGCGCCGTACCGAAAGGTGCAAGGAAATCAAGTTGTTGCGCGGAGGCGTACTCCCGTACGCCGCACAAGGAACCCCGAAGATTGACAAAGCCATGGCGGAAAAGGACCGTTTCCGGACGGAAACTAGCTAGTCCCGCGCCACAATAGTGGCCATCCCCATGCCGCCCCCCACGCACAGGGTGGCCAGCCCCACTTCGAGATTTCGCCGCGCCATCTCAAAAATCAGTGAAATCACGATGCGCAACCCGGTACATCCGACCGGATGGCCAAGGCCGCAACCACTGCCGTTGACGTTGGTGATCGAACGGTCCAGGCCGAGCCCCATTTCGCATGAGATATACTGCGCAGCGAAAGCTTCGTTGACCTCGATGAGCTGGATGTCCTTGAGGGTCATCCCGGCCTTCTTCAGCGCTTTGCCGGTGGACGGCACCGGCCCGTAGCCCATGAGATGCGGTTCCACGCCGGCGGCCGCATGCGCCACGATCCGGGCCATGGGGGTTAGCCCCAGTTCCCGGGCCTTGCGCCGTGTCATGATGATTGCGGCGGCAGCGCCGTCATTGAGCCCGGACGAGTTGCCGGCGGTCACCGTACCATCGGGTCTGAACGTCGGTTTGAGTTTGGCCAGATCGGCCATGGTGAGGCCGAAGCGGGGATGTTCATCCTGGTCGAATACCACTGCCTGGCCCTTTTTGCCCGGAAGCTCGAAGGGCGCGATTTCATCCTTGAAACGCCCGGCCTTTATGGCGGCTTCCGCATGTTGGTGGCTGGCCAGGGCCACTTCATCCTGGGCCGCTCGCGAAATGTGGTATTTATCTGCCAGGTTTTCCGCCGTGATCCCCATGATCATGGTTTCCCCCAGAACGCGGCTGCCCGAGTGGAGCATCTCCCAGACCGCATCCACTACCTCCTGGTTTTGCAGACGCATGCCCCAGCGGGCGCCGGGCAGATAGTAGGGGGCGTTGCTCATCGATTCCACGCCGCCCACCAGGACAACGTCCGCATCCCCGCAGAGAATCTGCTGCACGCCGGAATTCAGCGCCTGCATGGACGAGGAGCACTGCCTCTGTACGGTGAAAGCTGGAACTCCGAACGGGATTCCGGCAGCAAGCTGCGCCGTGCGGGCGGTATTGGCCTCATCAAAGCACTGGACACAGTCTCCTACGATGATATCGCTTAGTAAGTGCGGGTCCAGGTTGTTTGCGCGCCGCAGGGCTTCCTTCATGACATGTGCGGCCATCTGGTGTGCCCTCACGTCTTTTAGTGCTCCCCCAAACTTACCGATCGCGGTTCGCGCTGCAGAAACCATCACAACATCGTTTTCTCGACTCATCGCATCTACTCCTCATTCCAGGTTGCGATCATTGCGGTATTTAACGACACTGGCTGAAATGCCCCGAAGGGCTTAATAAGTCAGTCCGGGTAGGGATGCACACAAACCGGTTTTACCCGGAAAGAGTTACATACTGCTCGAACAAATGTGGGCCGCCCCTTATTCGGATGAGCACGAGGTTGACGCTGATCGCAGGATGCCGAACTTGGGATAAGGCAGTGCGCAGATAGTATACACTCAAATTAGGAAGGATCTGAATTTTTGAGCGAACGTGGCTTTGATTTTTTTAATTGTCGACACTCTCATCTTCTTGAAGGTGATGGGGCGGATGGGATAATGTAACCCTCCCTTTTATACAGAAGTTCACACATCCGGATCATACTGTTCAGGCGGGGTCCCACAGGCCTGATTCAACATTCTGGCAAGCTGTACGTTGAATTTATCTCGTTGAATTCGTTGAATTGAGCCCGGCAGGGATGTAATATCGGGGTAGCCCGGATACTCGCTATCCGGGCGCGAAGCGCACGAGGCTACGCGGCAAAACTCCAAAAGGGGGCGACAGTGGAGCGCAGGGTCTATGATTGCCAGGGCCATGCTCATTTCGTAACCTTTTCCTGCTATAAACGGCGCAGATTCCTTGACGATAACCGAGCGAAAGGCATTGTGATTCACTTTCTTGCCGAGGAACTGAAGAAATCCAACAGATCATGCATAGGCTATGTGATAATGCCCGATCACGTTCATGCTCTTCTATACTTTAAAGAACCAGCAATGATCAGCCGTTTCATTCAGCAGTGGAAGAGAAAATCATCTCATCAGATGAAAAAATTCTTGGAGGAGCACCTTCCTGCCTATGTCGCGGAAATAGATCTAAAAGAGCCGATCTGGCAGGCAAGGTTCTACGATTTCAACGTGTTCTCTGTAGACAAAGCGAGGGAGAAACTTGAATACATGCACAACAATCCCGTCAGGAAGGGGCTTGTGGCAAACGCCGTGGAGTGGTGTTACGGTTCGGCAAGATGGTATCTTCTGCATCGGTCGGTTGGAATTGAAATAGTATCTTTATCGTAACCTCTTGCGCTTCGCGCCCGGATAGCAAGTATCCGGGCCACCCGCGAAAAGTCGAATCGTTTCTGAAAGGCCTTATTAATAGCTCTCTGCGGACCTCTGGAAGCGTCGAGATCGGCGATCGAGCCCGCCAAAGCCTCTGCGGCCACCGCCGAAGGCAGTGGCCAAGTCGGCCTGGCGGTCCCACCGCCCCTCCGGCAATATGTTTCTGGCGTGCGCTTTGGAAGCCCAAGCCGATTTTATTGTTTCCGGCGATCCTCACCTTAACGAGTTGAAATCCTTCCACGGCATTCAAATTGTCGACACTCTCATCTTCTTGAAGGTGATGGGGCGGATGGGATAATGTAACCCTCCCTTTCATACAGAAGTTCACACATCCGGATCATACTGTTTAGGCGGGATCCCACTGGCCAGATTCAAGGTTCTGGCAAATGGTGCGACGATTTTCTCTGTGATTTTGAATCCATTTTGCGAAACGATATTGGATGACGTTTTGAGAGCATTGGATCAATCCATAGACTTGATCATCAGGCGGCTTGTAAGGGTTGGCGCAAGAGTGGTCTACCATGCCAGAAGGTGGTATGTTCATGTTGCGTCGGCTTTTTCCCTGTCCGTTACTATCGCATTCTATTCGCCTGAGCCTGCCCAACCCCATGAGGGGCGGGAAGCGAGCTATTAATTACTGAGATGGTGGTATGTCCTCAAACTGGCTCAAATTGGTCTGATCGGCATTTTTTCTTGTGGGTTTTGATTGGAATATCATATGATTTACGAAAATTCGGTATTTTAAGAGCGTTTTACGATGGAATCCGACCCGGAAATGCGGTTCGGCTCCAGTTGGGGGTCAAGTTGACGCATTATTCATATTTAAATTGAACCAATAACTCTACAGGACCGGTGGATGTGAGTGTTAAGATTCAAAAGTGTGAGCTTTCACACCATGATTTTGATGACTTTCGTATTCTTGCTGGTTGCCACAGCCCTGCCCATTATCTTCCTTAGTTACTATAAGGATAAGATTATCATTTCGGCCCTTAGCGATGATCTGGTCGAACAAATTTCCGAAACGACGATCGAAAGAACGAGCAACTATTTTATGCCCGTATCGCTGATGGTTGAAACGAGTTCGAAGCTCACCGAACTTGGAGCTTTTTCAGGTCATGATTTCAGTAAGATTGAAATGTACACGCTCGGGGTGTTGAGGTCTTTTCCGCAGGTATCGATGTTTTATCTCGGGGACGAAAAGGGGAACTATGTAAGCGTACGCAAGCTGCCTGACGGAACCATGAAAAGCTGGATCATCAACACCTCCGTTTCTCCTCCGTCCAACTCATTTATCGACAGGAACGCCGCCCTTAAAGTGGCCCGAATAGACAAGTCAAATCTCATCGACTTCGACCCCAGGGTCCGTCCCTGGTATGTGGGGGCAAAGACGACAGGGACAAACTTCTGGACCGACTTGTATATCAGTTTTAGTAGCCAAAGGCCGACCATTACCTCTTCTTACCCTGTTTTCGGCCCGGATGGAAAATTAAAAGGAATCTGGGCAATGGATATCGATCTCGATGAAATATCCAATTTTCTGAAAATACAAAAAATCGGGAAAAGCGGCATTGAGGTGATCATCAATCATAAGAGTGAAATAGTGGCCTACCCGGAGCTTTCATCACTCATAAGGGAGGAAAACGGGGGCCTGCGTCCGGTCAGGGTTGAAGAACTTGGGGTCGAGCCCCTGAGCGCCGCATACCGGGAACATATGAGCACAAGGAAAAGCAGGGTCTCGGTGGAGAGTGGAGGAAGAACCTGGCTCGCATCCTTCATGGATTTTCCCAAGCCTTTCCCCAAGAAATGGAAAATAGCCATGGTGGTCCCCGAAGATGATTTTATGGGTGGGGCCAAACAGGAGATGATAATAATGCTCCTTATTTCCGCGGTTATGCTTGGGCTTGCCGTCTTGCTGGCCTTTGAAATCTCCGGGGGCATCACCAGCCCCATTCGCCTCATTGCCGAAGCCACTGTGAAAATCAAGAGCTTCAACCTAGAGGAAAAGATCCACATTCCCTCCCGCATGAAGGAAATCCAGTTGATGCGCGAAGCCATTTCGTCCATGCAAAAAGGGCTTCATGCTTTCAGGAGGTATGTTCCCGCTGAACTGGTGCGTCAACTCATAAGCACGGGAGAAGGGGCCCAGTTGGGCGGCCAGAAAAAGGACCTGACCGTATTTTTCGCTGATATAACCGGCTTTACGTCCATCGCGGAACTGATGCCCCCCGAAAACCTGATGCTGCACCTATCGGAATACTTCGACGAGCTCACCAGAATACTGAACTCTCATGGGGCAACGGTGGACAAGTATATCGGAGACGCCATCATGGCTTTCTGGGGAGCGCCTCTCCTTGACGACAATCATGCCGTTCATGCCTGTGAAGCCGGTCTGGCCTGCCAGGAAAAAGTAGCCGAACTCAATCGAAGATGGGCAGACGAAGGGAAATGCGCCTTTGTCACCAGGATCGGGATCAGCTCAGGGGAGACCCTGGTTGGAAACGTTGGGTCGACCGAAAGGATGAACTACACCGTGATGGGCGACAATGTCAACGTAGCCAGCCGCCTGGAAGCGGCAAACAAGTTATATGGAACCCGGATTATCGTTTCCAGGGCAACCTACGAGGCGGCATCCCAAAAGCTCCTCTTCAAACCGCTGGGTCTGATCGCCGTGAAAGGAAAGAGCGAAGGACAGGCGATCTACGAGTTGGTGGGCAGGAGGACTGAAGGGAAACGCGGCCGCGCCGACCATCTGTGTGAGGAGTTCACGCGAGGGTTGAACGCCTATTTGTCTCAGAACTGGGACGAAGCCTGCGAGATTTTCACGAGCCTGTCCGCAAGATTTCCTGAAGATGCTCCGACACACTTTTACCTTTCCCGCTGCACCCAATTTCATGATGATCCTCCCGGAAAGGACTGGCAGGGAGTAGAATATCAAACATCCAAGTAGTATGACGGGCAGTTATAAGTTCAAGGCGGTTGCGCTACATCCTTGCCTTGCCTGCTACCGCTTGCACTGCTGAGGGCATGAATATCCCCGGTTCAAGGCAATGCACAGAAGTGATACCCCAAGGCAGATCAGCCAGTGAGACCGCTACTAGTACTACTTTGTTAGATAAGTTCCATCTCGAATTTTTGAGAGCTCTCCGATGACCTGCCGAAAAAGTTCCTCAAGAACCGC
>JBKQTS010000073.1:0-23440 GCA_052143075.1 Syntrophobacteraceae bacterium
AGGCTATGCTTTTGTGGGAGTCGATCCCAAACGGTTTGGCATCTCTCCCGTCAAAGCAATGCGCGCCGCGCTGAAAAAAGCCGGACTCGAGCTGGGCGACATCGAGTTGATCGAACTCAACGAGGCGTTTGCCGCCCAGTATATTGCCTGTGAACAGGACCTCGGCCTGGATCGCTCAAAGGTCAATGTTCACGGAGGAGCGATCGCCCTCGGGCATCCGGTGGCCGCAACGGGCACAAAGCTGCTTGCCACCTTGCTCTATGCCATGCGGCAGCGCAATCTGACTCTGGGGGCGGTGAGCCTGTGCATCGGCGGAGGCAACGGCGTGGCTGCCATAGTCGAACGGCTCAACTAGCAGTGCATATCAACTAACCGCACGACAATACCGTAGGGGCGGGGTTTATCCCCGCCCGCTCTTGACTGAGGTCTTTCACTCGTCATTTCGGCGGGTTCATCGAAGGTTGTTCCCTACCAGTGTGATCGAAGAAAGCCATGCCTTGCATTTCCGGGAGTCAAGGTTTGTGTCATATATCGCCTCCCGGATATAATGGACAGACCAGCCCTGTTTGAAGTTTTCACGAATCTCGGCCCGGGTTACTCGTCTGGGGCCCCAGGAGCCTGGTTCATGCTCGCTGAAGCATATCATGATGTAGGACCCTCCAGGGCCCAACACGGATGCAAGACTCTCTACAAAAACAGGACGTTTTTTATCAGGCAGAACGTGAAAGAACCCTGAATCGATAACTGTATTGAATCTTCTCTGCAGCTCTTGCAACCTTAAGGCATCACAGACCAGGAACGTAGCATCCAGGGATCGTTTTTTTGCCTTGCTGAGAGCTTTTTCTACAGCGGTTGGGACAATGTCGGTCCCGACGACCTCGAAGCCAAGTCCTGCCAGATAGAGCGCATTTTCGCCTGTCCCGCAGCCGACATCGAGCACCGGAGACCTTATTTCACCATGTTCGGCAAGATGCACAATCTCGCTCTGGGGCCCATCTATTTCCCACAGAGGAACACCCTTGTACATTTCCTCGAAAATCTCGGTTCCCATTAATCAGGTCTTTCGTGCTAAAACACTGAGCAGCCTCAATTGGAAACAGGCAAAGTGCTTTAGTGTCGGTGAAGTGTAATATCCCGGGTACTGCTCCCGTGAGCGTGGAAAACCCGGCGTTTCCATAGATATCAGAGGCTGGCGCGTCAGTATTGCGTCTGCTTTTCCTCCGGTGCGTTACTATCGCATAATTTTCGTGCAACTTGAAGCATCACTCCGGATCAAAACGACTCGCCAAAAAAAACTTCTAAAGATAATCGATAAAGGAGACGGTCTTTAGGCTGCGTGCGGAGCGAATCATTACCTGGGAAGGCAGCGAAACCCGGCTCGACTTTACAACTGCGATTTCACCCGGTGTAAAAGCCGGTTGCCCATTCCCGTCACCAATCGGCCCATAATTGGCAATACCGCTGAACTCTGTCTTGACCAGTCTCCCCATCCCACTGTCGGCCCTCGCTCCCACCTCGGGACCGGATGCCTCTTTGACATTTTGGGGTCATTTGAGATAGACTGCACCGAGTGTTTATAAAATATTTGCCTGCAGTGGTATCAAAATATGCTCAGGACTATATGCCGCCTGCTCTCGTTGGCTGCGGCCGTTTTCATCATTTTATCTCCTTTGCCTGACTGGCCGTACCGTTCCGCGCGAACGATTCTGAGGCCCCTTCCGCTCCGGCCGCCGGCAAGGCAGGGGAACCTGCCCTCCGATGCTTTCAACAAAGCCGTTCAGTTTCTGTGGGCGCACCGGTCCCAATTCAGCAACAGGCGTTTCATAACTATCGTAGACTATACGAAGCCCTCCACCAGCAGGAGGCTCTTTCTTATCAACATGGAATCCGGGGAGGTGCAGAGGTTTCTGGTATCTCACGGGAGGAACTCAGGCCGGCTCTATGCGACAAGGTTTTCCAACCGGCCGGAATCGTACGAAAGCCCGCTCGGTTTTTTTATGACCGGGCGTAAATACTATGGCGGCCACGGCCCCAGCTTGGAACTCTACGGACTGCAAAAGGGCATAAACGATAATACGGCCTGCCGCGGAATCGTGATGCACGGCGCTAATTACGCCGGCTGGGGGGCCGTTGCCGCTAACAGCGTCTATGGCTTGGGGAGACTCGGGCGCAGCCTGGGGTGCCCGGCCATTCCCATGGAAGTTGCCGAAAATGTGATCGAAAAGATTAAAGGCGGAAGCCTGCTCTATATGTATGCAAAAAACACGGAACAGGACTTCACCGCAGAGACGGGGCGTAGTCCGGACAGGGAGGGGGTTCGGAGAAAATCAAAACTCAACAATATCAACGGGTCTCAGGACTTAGAAATAGCCAAAAATTAGGGGATTCAGGGATTAATCCCCGAATCCCCTAAGCCATAGCCATTTCTGTTAATCCTGCAAAACCTGTCTTACAAAGCCTTTCTCTTCATGTCCGGACCATGTCCCGTCCTCTGCTTCGGTGAAAATTATTCCACCGTCACGCTTTTGGCCAGGTTTCTTGGCTGATCCACGTCGGTTCCGCGAAGCACCGCCACATGATAGGCGAGCAGTTGCAGCGGGAGGCTGAAGAGTACCGGCGAGAGCCACTCGGATGAAGCATGGATTACGAACTGGTTTTGAGCCGGCCCGATGATTTCGCTCGGTTCGCCTTCTATCAGGGCGAGGATAATGCCGTCTCTGGCCTTGACCTCCTGGATGTTGGAGATCATTTTTTCAAAAAGCGGCCCCTGCCTTAGCAGGACCATGACCGGCATTTCGGCGTCGATAAGCGCTATGGGGCCGTGTTTCATCTCGCCCGCCGCATAGCCTTCGGCGTGGATATAAGAGATTTCCTTGAGCTTGAGCGCGCCTTCCAGGGCGATAGGGTAAAGCGAGCCGCGGGCAAGATAGAGGAAGTCTTTGAAGTCTTTATATTTTCTGGCCCAGGCACTGATCATGCTCGTATCGGAAAGAATTTTTTCCATCTTCCCCGGAAGTTCGACAAGATCCTGAATATACTGCTCGACCGATTCCCTGGGCATTCTGCCGGTTTCGGTGGCCAGGTAGATCGAGAAAAGATAGAGGGCGACCAGTTGGGTGGTGAATGCCTTGGTTGAAGCCACTCCGATCTCTGGTCCGGCATGGGTATAGATAACCCCCTGGGCCATCCGGGCTATGCTGCTTCCGACCGAGTTCACGATCGCCAGGCAATGAGCGCCCTTATCCAGGCCTTCCTTCAAGGCCGCCCTTGTATCGGCGGTTTCCCCGGACTGGCTTATGACCAGCATAAGGACTTTGTCGTCCAGGACCGGGTCCCTGGAGCGGAATTCGGATGCAAGGTCCACCTCGACCGGGATTCGGCACATGCCTTCGATCATGTACTTGGCAACCAGTGCGGCATGGTAGGAAGTACCGCACGCAACGAGAAAGACTCGTTCGATTCTGTTGAGCAGCGCCTTATCCAGCTTGAGTTCAGAAAAATCGATCTCCTTGCGCTCAAGGTCGACCACACCGCGAAAAGTATCGATGACGGCCCTCGGCTGTTCATAGATTTCCTTCAGCATGAAATGCTTGTAGCCGGCCTTTTCGGCCATTAGCGGGTTCCAGTCCACATGGTGCGGCTTTGGGTTGCGCTGCGCTCCATCCGGAAGCGACTCGATTCGGTAGTTTTCCCGGGAAATGAAGACGAGTTCCTCGTCATTCAAGTAAACTACCTGGCGTGTATAGGGCAGTACGGCCGGAACATCGGATGCCAGAAAGAAGGCGCCGTCGGTGATCCCCAGAATCAGCGGGCTTTCTTTTTTGGCTGCGACAAGGCTGTCGGGTTCCAGTTCGTTTACGATTACCAGCGCGTAAGAGCCTTTTAGCTTCTTGAGGGTGTTGCGCACCGCCTGCTGATATTCATTTACTTTCAGCCACTCATGGTAAAGGAGCGCCACTATTACTTCGGTATCGGTCTGGGACGCAAAGTGGTGCCCGTCCTTTTCGAGTTCTTGCTTGAGAACGGCGTAATTTTCGATTATCCCATTGTGAACCAGGGCAAAGGGGCCGCAGCTATGAGGATGGGCGTTTTGCTCCGAAGGTCTGCCATGTGTTGCCCACCGGGTATGGGCCACGCCGACCGTACCGCTTACCGGGTGTTCGTTGAGCTTGAACTCCAGCCCGCTGAGTTTGCCTTCGCACCGAACGATCTGAAGCTGGTTGTCGGGCCCGACCATTGCGATCCCCGCGCTGTCGTAGCCTCTGTATTCCAGCCTCCTAAGCCCGTTTATCAGGATTTCCCGACCTTCATCGGGGCCGATGTATCCAACTATTCCACACATAGTTTCATTCCTGCTTTGTTGGGTTGGAGAAAATCCGTCCAGTTTAGAAGGTGGTCTGTGAACTTATTGCGCTCAATTTTAATCGCATTGCCTCTCCGGCAGCAAGGTGAAAATTCGATCGGGTAAGGGTCATATCTGGACCTCAAGGAGCAGGGAGCAAGGAGCAAAAGCTTGTCGCTTCTCGTTTTAAGAGATTCCTGCGGCGATTTTTTTCATCAGGTCCTTGATCCTGGAGCGCAGCTTAAGGGCTTTGCGATTGTGCAAGGATGCCTGAGCCGAGTTTCCGGGCGCCTGGATAAGCTTCATGTATTCGGAAGCATGGGCCTTTGCCTGTTCGTCCAGATCGATCAGTTTTGAAATCAGTTGTTCCTGTCGCATTTCCATAGACCTTTCGTAAAACCACCAAACAGCCGCCCGCTCGGGTGTCGACGTTATCCCTGCCCTGTCCATGACCAGAGGCCCGTGGGGTCCCCCCCCGTTCGCTTTTTATCCTCTTTTATTAGCAACACCCATCTGCAGCATTTTCCATGCCGTATCTCATGGATCGGCTCATTTCCGTAAAAGTTAAATTTTTTCTCGAGGGGATCACGCAAAGACGCAAACCAAATGAAGAGGAAGCCAGGTCTCACGCGAAGAATAATAAATCAACAACCGTAGTGATCACGGTTTGAGCTAAATGTACGAAGGCAGGGCCATCGCAGGCCCTGCCCATTTTTTTTGAGAGTGAAACCACGACAGGTGCAAAGACTATTGTCTCCTGCAGATTTGTTCAGCCGATCTTGTCGATTTCAAGAAAGACCATCGGTTGGTTGAGGAGCTGGTAGGCGATCTCCCCGAAGGTCATTGGACCTGTAATGTTACCCGTCTTCTTTCCTTCGAGTTCGCCGTAGAGGAAATTCAGAATGCAATTGCACGCATAGTAAGTCCTCCGTATGGATTTTGCGGGAAGGAATTCTTCGAATGTGGTAGAATTGAACCCTTCTACATAGTTCATCGAAACGAGGAGAAAACCCCCGAATGTCTTTTGTCCATCTGCATGTCCATACCCAATACAGCCTGCTTGACGGCGCCATCCGGCTAAAGGACCTCTTTGAAACCGCCTGCGCCTACAGGATGCCCGCAACGACTATCACCGATCATGGCAACATGTTCGGCGCTCTGGAATTCTACGAGCAGGCAAAAAAATACAAGATCAAGCCAATAATCGGGTGCGAGGCCTACATCGCGCCCAAGAGCCGTCACGACCGGGGCCTGAAAACTGAGGGGGAGACAAACGGGGATGAGGACCGAAGCTTTCACCTGACGCTTCTGGCCCGCAACCGGACCGGTTATCAGAACCTGTTGAAGCTGGTCTCGCTGGGCTACATTGAAGGGTTCTATTACAAGCCCCGCATGGACAAGGAAATCCTCAAGAAGCACAGCGAGGGGCTTATAGCCCTTTCGGGCTGCCTCAAGGGGGAAATATCCTCGCTTTTGATCAGAAATCAGCCTGAGAGCGCAAAAAGAACGGCCCTGGAGTATGCGCAAATATTTGAGCCGGGTAACTTTTACCTGGAAATCCAGGCAAACGGGATTCCGGAACAGGCTGTAGCAAATGAGGGGCTGGTGCGCCTGGCCCGGGAGCTCTCGCTTCCCCTGGTGGCCACAAACGACTGCCACTATCTGCGCAAAAGCGACTCCCGTGCGCACGAGGTCCTGCTGTGCATTCAAACGGGTAAAACGATTTTGGACGAAAAAAGGCTGAAGTTTCATACCGATCAGCTCTACTTCAAATCCCCGGAAGAAATGGCAAAAGAGTTCGCCTATGTTCCCCGGGCGCTCGAAAATACGCTTGAGATCGCCGAGAAATGCGATCTGGAACTGGAGTTGGGCAATTATCACTTCCCGGTATTCCCGCTCGAGGAAGGCGAGAGCCTGGACGAGCGGTTCGAGCGCGAGGTAAGGGAAGGTTTCGATGTGCGGATCGAGGCTATAAGACGCAAGTGCGCCTCGTTTGGCGACGAGCAGCTCGGGGAGTATCGCCAAAGGCTTGACTACGAACTGGGCGTCATAAAGCAGATGGGATTTGCCGCCTACTTTTTAATCGTTGCGGATTTCATAAACTTTGCGAAAAGGAGCGGCATTCCGGTCGGTCCGGGCCGGGGGTCCGCAGCCGGCAGCCTTATAGCATATGTTATGCGCATAACAGACCTGGACCCCATCGAGCACGGGCTGATATTCGAGCGTTTCCTCAACCTCGAGCGCATCAGCATGCCGGACATCGACGTGGACTTTTGCGTCAACGGCCGCGACAGGGTCCTGGAATACGTTACCAATAAATACGGCAAGGACCGGGTCGCACAGATCGCCACATTCGGCACGATGCAGGCGCGCGCGGCGATCCGCGACGTCGGCCGTGCGCTCGCCATGCCTTACAACGAGGTGGACCGTATCGCCAAGATGATCCCGCCCACCCTTGGAATCGACCTGAACAGGGCCATGAACGTCGAGCCGCGCCTGATGGAGATGCAGTCGGAAAACCCGCAGATAAAGGAGCTGTTCGAAGTCGCCCTGGCCCTTGAGGGGCTCACCCGCCATGCCTCCACTCACGCAGCCGGTGTGGTGATATCCGACACGCCCGTTGTCGAATACATGCCCCTGTGCGTTGGTCAGGAAGGCGAAATCGTTACGCAGTATCCCATGAAATACGTTGAAAAGGCAGGTCTCATCAAGTTCGACTTCCTGGGCCTGAGAAACCTTACTGTAATCAGCGACGCGGTCAATCTCATAGCGGAAAATCATGGAACGCAAATAACCATCGAAGACCTCCCGCTCGACGATCCGGACACCTACGCCCTGCTTGCCCGCGCCGATACCACCGGGGTGTTCCAACTCGAGAGTTCCGGAATGCGGGACATAATGGTAAGGCTGCGTCCGGAAAATTTCGCCGACATAGTGGCTCTGGTCGCACTCTACCGCCCGGGCCCACTGGAAAGCGGCATGGTGGAGCACTACATCCAGGGCAAACACGGGGGGCAGGTTGTCTACGATCTCGACATCCTCAAGCCGATACTGGAATCGACCTACGGGGTGATCCTCTACCAGGAGCAGGTAATGAAAATTGCCAGCGCCCTGGCCAACTACTCTTTAGGGGAAGCCGATATTCTGCGCAGGGCAATGGGGAAAAAGATCGGCGCGCTGATGAACGCTCAAAGGGACCGGTTCGTAAAGGGCGCCGTGGAAAACGGTATCGCTTCTGTGAAAGCGAACCACATTTTCGATCTCATGGCCAAATTCGCCGAGTATGGCTTCAACAAGTCTCACAGCGCAGCCTACGCACTGATCGCATACCAGACCGCCTGGCTCAAGTCTCATTATCCGGTCGAGTTCATGGCAGCTCTCATGAACAGCTTCCTTGGCAGCTCCGATCAAATCGTAAAACTGATAAACCAGTGCGCCCAGATGGATATCAGCATTCTACCGCCCGATGTAAACGAAAGCGGCAGGGCCTTCCAGGTCGTGGGGCGCATGATACGGTTCGGTCTCGGGGCGGTGAAAAACGTCGGTGAGATGGCCGTAGAGGTCATTTTACAGTGTCGCCGGGAGCAGGGGCCGTATACATCGATCCATGACTTCTGCGAACGCATCGATTCACAGAAAGTAAACCGGCGCGTGGTCGAACAGTTAATTCGATGCGGCGCTTTCGACTCCTTGCATCAAAATCGCGCCCAGCTCATGGCTGGCCTTGACGAGGTGCTCGATCGGGCCGCAGCCGCCCAGAGAGACCGCCAGGCTGGGCAGATGAACTTATTTGAAATGTTGCGTTCACAAAAAAAGATGAAGGCCCCGCCACTTCCCGATGTTCCGGACTGGGACAGCCGAATTCGGCTCCAGTTCGAAAAAGAGTCCCTTGGGTTCTATATCTCCGGCCATCCTCTTGATTTTTACTCCGAACAGATCCGCTCGGTGTGCACCGCCGACACTCAATCGGTAAAAGAAAAACGGGAAGGCGCCGAAGTGGTGCTCTGCGGGCTGTTCTCAATCATAAAGGAAATCACCACAAAACGCATGGACCGGATGGCGTTCCTTAACCTCGAAGACAAGCAGGGCACAATCGAGGTTGTTGCCTTCGCCGAGCCTTTCACTCAGGCTCGAGGGCTGATCGCAGGAGATGAACCGCTTGCGCTGTGGGCCAAAGTTCAGCATGACGAAAAATCGACAAAGCTGATCGCCAACCGCATCCTGAGTATGGAAGAGGCAGGACTGCGGGCGGTGGACTCGGTCAATATAACGCTCGATGCCACCAGGATGGACAGGGACGCTTTCGGCCGGCTGAGACACCTCCTCATGACCCACCCCGGAGAGTGCCGTGCCGTGCTGCACCTGGCTGTAAAGGACAAGGGGGAAGCCGTACTCGATTTGAGCAAACTGCCGGTCAACCCGACCCATGCGTTTTTTGAGGACCTGCGGCTCTATTTCGGCCCGGACTGCGCTGAGCCGATTTACAAGAATGGCGGGTAGCGGCGCAAAGAAAGGATTTAACCACAGTAAAGCCCCGATGAGCGGTGAATCTATTTTTGGCCGCTCGCTTTCTTGCCTGGTAACCCGCCCTCTTAGAGGTTCATATGGCTGAGATAGGTCACTACAATTTCGGCGAAATAGAGGTGGACGGCAAACGCTACACCGGCGACATAAAAATTATCGAAGGTACTGTAATCTCTGACTGGTGGCGCGCGCAAGGACATAAGCTTGCCAGCTCCGACATAGAAGACATTCTGTCCGGATCGCCGGAAATCCTTGTCGTGGGGAAGGGCCTGCCGGGGCGTATGAAGGTTTCCGATGAATTGCGCGAACGCCTTGCCCTAATCGGGACCTCATTGGTCGATGAGCCTACGCCCAAGGCGGTCGAAACGTTCAACAGCTTGAAAAAATCGGGCAAAAAGGTGGCCGGGGTTTTTCATCTTACCTGCTGAACTGCTCTGCCGCCCGGACCGATGTTTTACACGCCCGGCCATAGCCGGCGGAGACTATACATTGCACCATCATGAAGTGCAGATCGACTATGAAGATAAAAGCTATCGGCATCATATACTCGCCGCATTTAATTAAACAGAGTTGCCCCATTCAACCTCTTTATTCGCCCGAGTCGGTGGGCCGCGTAGAAGTATTCGCCGAATTTGAACCCGGATTGAAAGATATTGAAACGTTTTCGCATATTTATCTGCTTTATTTTTTTGACCGGGCCGGTAGGATCGAGTTGATACGGACGCCATTTTTGGACGATGAACCGCGTGGAATCTATGCGACGAGGCATCCCTGCAGACCAAACGGGATAGGCATGTCCGTCGTGAAATTATTAGGTCGTGAGAAGAACGTTCTCACGGTAGGCGGGATCGATGTGTTAAATAAGACTCCTCTTTTGGACATAAAACCGTATATACCGAAATTCGATATAATCGATTCCGCATCGCAAGGGTGGACTGCCGGCAAAAATTGGCGTCCTAAACCCGATGGCAGAGAATAACGAATATATCCATCTCTATTAGTGAGCTTAACCACCAAAAGCAGAGGCCGGTGTTAATCACTCACCGGGTGTAACGCTGTTTGAAGGACCTGAAGCCAGTCCGGTCCCGACGGAATTGGTGGCGGTAACCGTAAATGTGTAGGCTTTTCCGTTAGTTAACCCTCTTACGGTTACAGGGCTTTTGGCGCTTTTGGCCTTGATGCGCCCGGGATGCGATGTCACCGTATAGACGGTTACGGCGTCTCCGCCGTCTGATTTCGGCGGCTCGAAGCTAACGGTTGCCATCCCGTTGCCGGCGGTTGCCGTTACATTTAACGGCGGAGTGGGCATGAGAAGGTCCACGGGGGGGCTGACGCCCACCCCGGTCCCCACTCCCACCCCGCCCCCCACTCCCCCGCCGCCGACGCCGACGCCGGCGCCAGACGCAAAGGACTGGGAAGTCACAAGGAAGATGGCCAAAACTGCGATGGTTACAGCTTTCCCTATCATGAGTTTACCTCCTCCTTAGTATCTTACATCATGGGTCTTATATCATGGATTCAGCATATATCAAAAATAATCATGACTAAATCCCTCTGCCCATTGGTAAGGCAGTGCCCGGGAGGTCTCAGATGAGCATATATTTCGCCGAGACTACGGTAGCTGAGCAAAGAGTGCTCGTTTGCCGCTGGACCGAACGGTTTTATATGGACAAAAAGCGTGTCCAGATCCTGGTTGATTCTTTGTCTGCGGCCCAGTTTATCGACCAGTTGCTTTGGACATTTTCACAAGCCAGCTTTATTCCACACATGATCTTCAGCCCCGGGGGGACGCCCCCGGCCGAGCCCGTTCTAATCACCCTCGGAGAGATCCAGGTGGCCGGGTTTGGAGGGCTTGTATGTGACCAGCCTGCCGATCTTGAATTTATGACAAGGTTCGAAACCGCTGTCCATTTCATTCTGAGAGACGACACGGAACGGTTGCAACAAAGCCGCATCCTTTGGCAGCGCGCGCGCGACTCAGGTACCAATCCGGTCCATGTTCCATACGGGCACCAGGCCTGATGCCGTAGGATCTCAACACGCGGGAAAGACCTTGACATAACCTTGCCGGAGGCTAGAATGGGCGGAGAGTTTGTCGAGTGGCGGCGAATCTGGCGTTCTATTTAAAAGTTGACATGGAGGAGTGGCTGATATGGGAGTAGTTGCAGACAAACTCAAAGAACTTCGTGAAAGAGAAGCCAAGATCCGGGAAATGGGCGGCCCCAAGGCTGTGGCCCAGCAGCTTGAGCGCGGGAAGATGACCGCCCGTGATCGTTTGAATTATTTCTTTGATCCGGGGACCTTCCGTGAACTTGACATGTTTATGAAACACCGGGGAACTCTTTTCGGAATCGACCAAGTTGATGTGCCTGCGGACGGAGTCATCACCGGTTTTGGAAATGTAAACGGACGCGAGGTCTTCGCGTTTGCCCAGGATTTCACGGCCCGCGCGGGCAGCCTCGGCGAAATGCACGCCAAGAAGATATGTAAGGTAATGGACCTCTCTCTTCGCGCCGGCAAGCCTATGGTGGGTTTCTGCGATTCCGGCGGCGCGCGTATCCAGGAAGGGGTCGATTCGCTCTCCGGTTACGGCGAGATATTCTATCGCAATGCAAGCGCCTCGGGGGTCGTTCCACAGATTTCGGCAATCATGGGGCCATGCGCCGGGGGCGCGGTCTATTCGCCCGCGATGACCGACTTCGTTTACATGGTCAAGGGGACCGGGCTGATGTTTATCACCGGCCCTGACGTCATCAAGTCGGTTTTGGGCGAAATAATCACCCAGGAAGAGCTTGGCGGGGCCATGACTCACAACTCCAGAAGCGGTGTGGCCCATTTTGCTGCCGAAAGCGATGCTGACTGTATCGACCAGATCAAGCGGCTGCTCTCCTTTTTCCCCGAAAACAACATGGATGATCCTCCCCATGTCGACACCGGAGACGATCCCTATCGTCTGTGCCCCGAGCTTGACACCATCATCCCCGAAGGCCCAATGGACGCATACGATATGAAGGAAGTGATCCGCTCCATCGTTGACAATGGGGAGTTCCTGGAGGTGCATCGGTATTTTGCCCAGAATATGATCGTAGGCTACGCACGGCTGGATGGAAGGACGATCGGCATCATCGCCAACCAACCAAGTGTGCTTGCCGGATGTCTCGACATCGACTCATCGGATAAGGCGACCCGTTTCATCCGCACTTGCGACTGCTTCAATATCCCGATGCTGACCCTCGCCGATGTTCCCGGTTATCTGCCCGGCAGCCAGCAGGAATGGGGCGGCATCATTCGCCACGGCGCAAAGCTGCTCTGGTGCTACTCGGAATCCACCGTTCCCAAAGTTACCGTTATTACCCGCAAGGATTACGGGGGGTCCTATATTGCAATGTGTTCTTCCCACCTTCGGGGCGACTTGATCTACGCATGGCCCACAGCCGAGATCGCGGTTATGGGCGCCGAGGGCGCTGCAAACGTCATTTTCCGCCGCGAGATCCAGGAAGCCGCCGATCCGGTTGCTAAGCGGCAGGAGGTGATCGACAACTACCGCAAGCTGCTCTATAACCCGTATATCGCGGCGTCCCGCGGCTATGTCGACAGCGTGATAATGCCCTCCGAGTCCAGGGTCCGCCTGATAGAGGCTTTCCGGGTGATTTCCAACAAGCGCCAGGCGCTTCCGCCCAAAAAGCACGGCAACATTCCTCAATAACCGTGGGCGGACGAAAGACTGACGCGGAGAAGGGGAGAAGGTTTGTCTCCGCGTCCCCGCATCTTCCCGCGTTGCGCCCAGTCAAAACTCTGCTACTTGAAAGTCTGGGACTCCATTCCCTGCCAATCCTTTCCGGGAGGATTGATTTGAAAGTGCTCGCTGCGGGAAAGGTAAAAGATTGTTGGAGCATCTTGAGGAAATTTGACTGACAGATCCATGAAAATCTCGCGGGCCTTGTTCCAATTCTTAGCCTGATAGGCTTTGAGTCCCAGAGTGAAATTTTCGCACAGCTCGGCTGCACGACTGTCATCTGCTTCACTCCTTCTGCCAACCAGCTCGTAAATCGCCATCCCTTTGCTTTTTCCTTTCAAGGCGGCAATACCAAGCGGTCTGAACAAGAACTTCCCGGATGTCGCCTCATAAGTCCTTTCGGAAACAATTATTTGCGCGCCATAGATTTTATTTGCCCCCTCCAGGCGGCTGGCCATGTTGACATTGTCGCCCATCACAGTGTAGTTCATCCGCTCGTGGGACCCTACGTTCCCCACCACGGTTGGTCCAGTGCTTATGCCGATTCTGGTGACCAGGGCGCTCTTGCCTTCCCTTATCCATTTCCGATTTAGCTCGGCGATTTTTTCCTGACAGGCCACAGCGGCTTCACAGGCGTGCGCCGCATGGTCGTCGTCATGGACCGGCGCTCCCCAGAAAGCCATAATAGCGTCTCCGATATACTTATCTACCGTTCCTCTGTGACGGGCCAAGATTTTGGTTAGTTCGTCGAAGTATTCGGACAGGTGCAGCATCAGTTCTTCGGGGGTCATGAGTTCCGCGATGGATGTGAACCCGGTGATATCGGAAAACAGTACGGTCAGTTCAATTTTTCGTCCGCCCAACTGTGCCCCTTCTCCCGTGCTTATAAGTTGACGCACCAGCTCTGAGGGCACATACTTCCTGAAGGCATGGAGTCCCCTCTGCATCGATGAAACCGCGTCTCTCATCAATTGGATTTCTTTCATTCGAGTGGGGATGACGATTTTTTCGTCCAGGATGAAGCTCTTTATTTTCGCGGTTTCTTCAGCTATGCGCCGAATGGGACTGGTAATGCTTCGAGAGACCAAAAACGCCAGAAAAACGGCAAGCGAGAGCATGAGCGTAGAGATGAGAAGCATTACTATCATTGACTGCCTGGCCCCGCCAACAAAATCGTTTTCAGGAACCAACACCGCAATTTCCCATCGCACGGGAAAAGGTTCGGGAAATTTCGTAAATGAAGCGAGATATCTTATCCCTTTGCACTCGACCACAGCCCTGGTCTTCCCAGTGCTCACATGTTCCAGGTATGCGGCGCTCAGAGGCTCCAGCCCGAGTTCTTCTACCTTGACCGGGCGCAAGGCCCCGTTGTGTTCCCTTGTGATCAGTGAACGCTCAGGGCAGGCAACAATTCTGCCCTTTTCATCGATGATCAGCTCAATGCCGCTTTTCCCGATTTTTTGTGTTTTCAGGAAATTGGATATCTCATCGAGCTCGATGTCCATTGCCCAAACGCCGGCAAACTTTCCATCACTGTCAAACAGGGGCTGGGAAGAGGTAATTGCAGGTTTCTTGTTTCTAAAAAGCACATAAACATCAGTCCAAAAGTTTGCTCTCGTTTTCTTCGCTCCAAGGTACCAGGGACGCACCCTCGGGTCGTAGTTGATCTCATGGGACACCTGAACATCAGAGACTTGGAACGCAGCGTCCCTGTAAACAAAAGAATCCGTTGGAGGAGAGGCCGCCGTGTCAATGATTCGGCTTTCCGTATGGTCGTTGGCGAGTCTCCACGCGCGTATATAGTTGCCCTGCTCATCTGCGAGATAAAACATCGATATCTGCGGATAAGATTTGATGACCCCCAGGGTGTACATTTCCGTCTGCTTGAAATCTTTAAATGAAATAGCCCCCAGTTCTGCCAGCCTCGAACTCATTTCGACAGCAGTGGATGCAGGCAAAAAATAATTGGTTGTTTTTTCAATTACTGTTTTGGAAGTTTGCTCTATTAAGCCGTTAGCAAGGTCTGAAATGATAGTTTTGTTACTATAGTATCCAAAAAGGATGATAGGCAAAGCTGTTGTCACAAGCAAACAGACAAAGGCAATAACCATTGCATGGTAAAAACTGACGCTTTTGAAATTAAACGACTTTCGATTCAGTTGCCCTGCAGACGCCGACATCTTTCACCTCTGCATAAATAGCAGTGAGCCGGTTAGTGGGAGAAAGCGGTAAACAGGCAACGGAAGCCGGCAGCGGGAAACGAAGCCCTGCTTCCCGCCCTCTGTTTCTTGCTTCACCGTACTGCCTGATTATTACGCTCTACTATTACTAACTCGTATCCATCCGGAAACCCCGGATGAGATACTAATAGTTTCCAATTCGGAAAGGAGGCATTTTTCGTCCTGGCGCGTACAGTTTGGCGCCCCGCCATTTCTGCATTGCCCGGCGCCGCACCGAAAGGTGCAAGGAAATCGAGCTCCCCCCTTTCCTAAAGGGGGGCCAGGGGGGATTTTAGCGCGGAGGCGTACCTACGTACCGCCTCGCGGAGCGTCGAGATCCTGGTTCTGCCACCGCCGCAGGCAGTGGCGATCCTGGCTGGCTGTCCCACCGCCCAGCCGGCTTGCCTCACACTCTATGCCGCACACTTCCCAAAACAGATGATCGGAATTCCTTTGTCCAACCTTGAATCCCAAACACGTGGGAATGCGAATACGCGAAGACAAAATTTAGGCAGGATCAACAGGATTTATGAGTTCGGAAAGACTGACGCGAAGTCGCGGAGATGCGGGGATGTGGTGCACATACCCGCATCAACTTTGCTCAACGCTGGAAAAGTTTCTTTTTCCGGCCATCATACTGGTTTTTCGGCCGGTCTTTTCTCTATTTAACGCCGAAGCTATACATTGCTTGTTTTTGAATTGTTGTTGTTTCGCCGATTCGTAACTTGCGGGGTCCATTCCGATCAGTTGTCGAACTTCATCATCAAATGGGCCGTCTGAGTTTGCGGATTCAAAGAGCAAACCGGCCACAATTATTCTGAACGAATCTTCCGGTATGCTCATGGATTGGCAATCCACGATCAGTTCGCACAATCTGAAGAAGAAATCCGAAGCATGCTCGGCTTCTTGCAGCTCCCTCGAATAATTCTGCACTTCGGCAAAAACCCTGCTTTTGAAATCGCCCCCTACGCTCAAAGGAGGGCCGCCACTCAGTATTCCCCTGATCTTTTCCCTGAAAGGATCATCAGTGCATAGACCCGTTTCCATCGTACCTCCATAACGCCTTTTGCACGCAACTGCTTTACCGGAAGCTCCGGCCGCAGTTGTGTCAAAATCCTTAAAATGAAAGACTCACTGCAAGGACGGCCAGAAATTCCGCCCTTCGACATTCTGCAGGGTGCCTGTTTATGTGAACATAATGCCCGGGCACATTGATGTCCACTAGACGAAGCTAACGAAATAACGGGCACATACCGCGAAGATGATTTTCTTTCCTGAAAGGGACGCGAATTTTGTCCTCGAAAACCGCGAAGACAGGATTTTCACCGCAGTCCATCATGTCCCCGCGGGGACACTATGCTCCTAATTTCTGAGACCTGCTTTGCCGGTGAACCATTACTTTTGCACGGTGCAGAAAAGGACCTCGAAGGAAACCGCGCTTTGACCGATTCTAACTGCAAGTGGAAGAAATGGGATGAAGAGCGGGTTTGAAAGGGTAAAAAGTGACTCAGATTAACCGTTAAGAGGTTGCAGGGAAGAAGTGGTCCAGCCAGGGAGGCGCCGAAAGAGGGCGCCGGACTTCCGGACTTTTCGCGAAGATTCAAAACAGGCGTAAATCCATGGAAATTGACGTACTCTGTGCCGGACTCGCTTCATAATTCAGTAAGTCTTGGCAAGCTGCCGTTCCCGCAGGGCGATTTCAGATTCTGCACAGCCCATCAGCCACTCTTCCAGGGTAGGCGGTTGAACGAGCGACTGCGATAGGGGCTTCCAGTCGGGTGTGGCGTTGAGATCTACTCCCCTGTGTATTACCGAAACAGGCCGGTCGGAGGAAACGACGACGACAATCAGGTTCTCGTGTTCCGCAGTAAACCTGAGGGCAGAGTTGAACCGTGCTCCCCGCGCGCGGTTTTCACCGGCAATCGCCCTTCCGTCCAGCAGGCAGGCGAATCCATGGAGGAGCAGGTCTGCGCCGATATGGAGCGCTCCGTCGACCTTTGAGAGGGATTTGGCCAGATCCAGCATTGTTTCATTAGTTAGATCGACGGGAGATGCAAGCTGCTGGCCCGAGATAGGAATGGGAACGGCATTAAGGTCGATTACCAGCGTGGCTCCATGCCGCTGCTCGCCCGCCCTTTTCACGATGCCCGATACGATCTTGAAAAGTGCGTCACGTTTGGACTCTTCAAGAAGCGACTCCAGAAGGAGTTCTTCAAGATGTACCAGGTTGGGCTTGCGGTCGGATGACTGGAAGCTTCCGCCCGAAAAGCTGCAGACCAGGCTACCCGAAAAACTCAGGAATCCGTGTCCACCCCGGAAATCGGCTGTTATGCGGCAATCGGGCATACGTCCCTGTGCTACCCCAATTATCCTGCGTCCATCGGAAACAAGCATTCTGTCCGAATTTTCGACCGCCAGGATAAGCTTTCGCACGTGCTTGTAATTGGTCAGTCTGAGTTTTTCAGGGTGAGGGAACCTCACCAGGAAAGGCACTGCATCGATCATGGCAGGGTCGATGAACGCCAGGGTCCCACGTGGCCAGGCGCCTTCCTCTCTGGTCTTGGAAATGCCCAGTACCGCGTCGAGAATCGGGTAGACTTCGATGCGGGTGTCCAGGCCGAAATTAAGGTCAAGGCGGTCCCGGATGTAGTCTCTGACCGCATGGGTCGCATATTCGCGGACAACGTAGGATGAGTTTCGCGTATAGAACCATTCTTCATTGGCCCAGTCATGCGCAAGGAGGCAGGCCGCGTGCTCCAGCCACCTCAGGGTGGGGCCGGTCGAGCACATGGTCGGGTGCTCCTCGGTAAACCACATCTGGTAGAATATGGATCTGGCCCTGCCGCCCCTGGACAAGAGTCCTGCAAGGTCCAGCCCTTTTTCAGGCAGGGTCTGCCCGAACATCGCCATCTGCGCTGTCTTGGGATCATGCTCCCGCCACGCGCCGCTACTCAGGTAGATTTTCTCAATAAGCGGCTCCCAGCACTCCAGCAGACCTTGCGGATCGTAGAGGCGGGGTTGGTCGCCCGGCTTCTCGGCGTAAATCAGCGCCGCCCGGCTCGGACCGGAAAAGTGAGTCAATCCGTCGCAAAGCCCGTCATGGATGTGGAAAATGCTTTTGAATTGAGACGAAGGTTCCATTATTTCATAAAGAGCAAGAGGTTAGCGCCAAACCAAGAAGTCATAAACAATTCCAAAAGTACAATTTCCGGCCGATAATTTCAAGCATAAATGCTAGAAGTCTCTGAAATAAGAGAAAAACGGATGCATCGGAGACGGCGGTGTTTATCTAATAAAAACAGAGGCGAATAGATAAATGGGTGGGCAGTGGGACCGCTGCGCCTCTGGTCATCTTCACCTGACTCACCAATTTTGGGAGGACGTTATGAACTCGCCGCATACCGACTATTACTTCTGTGAAGAGCTTCTTTCGGATGACGAAAAACAAAGCCGCGATGAAGTGGGAGCCTGGGTTGACAGGCGATACCTTCCCTGGGCGGCCGATTATTTCGAGCAAGGCATTTTCCCGGTCGAACTGGTTCCCGAAATGGCGCAAATGGGCCTGCTCGGGTTCAAGCTGAAAGAATACGGCGGGCGGGGAAAAAACAACGTCGCTTTCGGCCTTGTTTGCCAGGAACTGGAACGGGGAGATTCCGGTCTGCGCTCCTTCGTCTCTGTCATAAACTCTCTGGTAATCTACCCGATCTATACTTTTGGCGATCAGGCACAAAAGGAGTGCTGGCTGCCGGAGCTGGTAAGCGGGAAGAAAATCGGCTGCTTCGGCCTGACAGAGCCCGAAGCCGGCTCCGACCCGCAGAGCATGAGGACGACCGCTGTAAAAGACCGCGGGCGCTACCTCCTCAACGGACGCAAGATGTGGATAACAAACGGGTCCATCGCCGACGTGGCGGTAGTTTGGGCGAAAACGCAGGACGGGCAAATCCGGGGCTTTCTGGTCGAAAAGGGCATGTCGGGCTTTTCGGCCCGCCTCATTGAGCGCAAGTTCTCGCTGAGAGCTTCGATAACCTCGGTTCTCAACTTTGATAATGTGGCGGTCCCCGAGGGAAATCTTCTGCCCGGCACTCAGGGTCTTAAATCCGCCCTGATGTGCCTCAACGAAGCTCGCTATGGCATAGCCTGGGGTAGCGTCGGCGCCGCTATTGCCTGCTATGAGACTGCCCTGAACTACGCAAAATCCAGAATTCAGTTTAAAGCTCCCATCGCCTCTTTTCAACTCGTACAGCGAAAGCTCGTCCGGATGCTGACGGAGATCACCAAAGCCCAACTGCTGTGCATTCGCCTCGGCAGGCTCAAGGACGAGGGTCGTGCGCGCCACACACACATCTCCCTGGCCAAAATGAACAATGCCTCCGAAGCCCTGAAGATCGCAAGGAGCGCCAGAGACATTCTTGGTGCAAACGGGATCAGCCTCGGATATCCGCCGATCCGCCACATGCTCAATCTCGAAACCGTAAACACTTACGAGGGCACAGAGGACATCCATATGCTGGCTATCGGACGTGATATTACGGGCATTGATGCCTTCAGTTGAAAACCACGGTCAGGTTAACCGGTCGCAGCAGCGTCGATGGGGTAGCACGGCAGGTGGATACTACTATGACCCCTATTATGCTAACCCGTACGGATACTCCTGATCCGGTTAACGCCGGGGAGCGGGTTTTTTATCCCGCTCCCCGGGAACCGATTGATGGAACATAAGGGGATTGAGCAATTGCTTTTTTCCCGGGCTCGGTCAGGTATCCGGAAAATCAAACTGCCAACTCCTGTTACACAACCGCGTCGGCAGCCTGCGCCTTCTCCTCGATAAAAGGATTGATAACCGTCACAGGCACGGACGAAGTGCGGGCGAGTTGTTCAGCGATATCTCCACAAATTGCCCGCTCGAGCGGGAGTCTATCGTGGGTTGCCACAACGATCATATCGATCTTCTTCAACTCTACGTATTTTAGGATTTGCTCAACCGGTTTCCCTCGCAACACCGCCAGTTTAACCTTTGGACGATCTTCGAAATACTTTTCGGCAAATTCTTCCAGATGCCGTTTGGCGAGCGCCTTGCCCTCGGTCTCCATCAGGTCCAGCGACCGATGGGGAACGAAAAAAGTATTGTACCCGTCAAGTGCCTCTACCACATAGACAAGATGCAACTCGGCGTCGAATTGACCGGCAATGGAGCCGACCCGATTGACCGGGAAAACAATCTTCCTGACTTCCATTTTCATTCCTCCCGCCGGCATATGTACGCAATCGGAAAAAAGTATCGCGATTGAACAACAGACCGTCTCTAACCAATATAATCATGCTGTGCGGGCAAGTGACCATGCGTATGGGTGAATCGGAAAAAGTGCAGCTTGTTGAAGTCTTTGATTCTTTATGCAATACACACTGCCTGATCCATGCGTAGTCGCACAAACACTTCAAAAAACCGAAGCGCGGCTCGCGGCTCGCGATCAAGTCCGTGGCAGGTTCTGTTCCAGGGTGGGTAGCCTGTTACACACTGACCCATTTACCCATTACTGGTTTTGAGTAAAAAACAGTGATTTGTAAACTAATTCCGCATTTCGTTCGTTATTATAAATGAAAAGGAAAAGTCGATTACCCGGATTTGGCTGTTTGATAACTTTTAAAAGTAGATCATAATGAATAGAACACAGGGGGGATAAAATCTCTTACGCAACAGGGTGTGTTCTATTCAGGATGAATGCTACGGAAGATCTTGAACTGAGTATCTCCTCGACGCAGACCGCTCAGGTTTCGGCGCTTGTGGAACGGGCCAGGGGGGGAGACAGAGGTGCCTTCGAAAAGCTTATCGTACTCCATCAGGACGAGATTTTCCGCGTGGTGTTTTTCCGCACCCGCTCAAGGATCGATTCCGAGGACTTGGTGCAGGATATCTTCATGTCCGCGTTCAAATACCTGCCCCAGCTCAAGGATTCGGACAGGTTCCGGCCGTGGCTTTACAGAATAGCGCTAAACCGGGTGCACGACTTTCACCGCAAAAACAAGTTCCTGGCTTTTTTGGGAATAACCGAGCACAGGGAGGAAACCCATGTAGCGGACGTTGAGCCGCACGTCAATCCGGGGGCGCTCGACACCGTGATTCGAAAGGAATTCTGGTCGCACGTCAGGCAGTTATCGAAGCGGTTTTCCCGGATGGAAAGAGAGGTTTTTTTTCTGAGGTTCGTCGAGGATCTCAATCTTAGGGAAATAGCCCAGACGCTAAAAAGGAGCGAGAGTGCGGTCAAGACGCACCTCTACCGCGCGATCGCTAAATTCAAAGAGGATTCGGCCCTGAGCGATTTCTTGCAAGGAGAACGGCCAGGTGAAAAAGATCAGCCATCTTGATGAAAAACAGATTATCGAGGCCTTGATAGACGAAAGAGGCCTGGATGGAGCAGTGCGCCGCCATCTGTTCGAGTGCCCCGCCTGCTGCGCTCAAAAGGAAGCGCTTCAAGGCGGGCTTGCACGGTTCGGACAAATCTCACGCGGCGAGGCGCCTTTGGACTTCAGGAAGCCGAGGATCTCCGAAAAGAGCGCCGGCGTATTGAGACCGGTGTGGAGAATCCGTCCCGCATTAGGCATGGGCATGGCATTTGCGCTGATCCTTGCCCTTCTTTTGAGCCCCCTTACGATTAAAAGGGACAAGACGCTCTATACGCAGGATGCGGTCTACCGGGAGATGGTCCAGGACGAAAAGTTCATGACTGAAATTGAAAAACTCGAAGAAAACCCTCTGCCCAGCTTCTACGTGGATATTGGCGACCCGGGCGATGACGGGAGGGACGTCCAGACCCCTGGTGCGATGAATGACGATAGTCTGACCCAGGATGGCGGACCACGAAATGCTTAATAAGTCACTGGCAATACTGGCCGCGATTGTGCTTTTTCTTTTCCCGGCGATTTGCCGGGCAAAGGAGATTCCTCCGGGAAGGTGGTGGCATCTGCCCTATTTTGCGGATCAGTTGAATATTACCGATAATGAGAAAGACGCGTTGGACAAACTCTTCGATTACAACCGTAACAGGCTTGAGGAACTTAAAAATCAAGTGGAAAAAGAGAGAAACGAACTCTTAAAGGCAGTCGACGAGGAACACCTGAACGAAACATCCGCAATCACCAAGATGAAAAAACTGGAAAGCACGCGGACTCTTTTGGCCGCAACCCGGTTCAGCTACTCGCTGGAAGTGAGAAAGCTGCTTGGATACGAAAGGTACCAGCGGCTGAAAACCCTCTATAAAAACTGGCATGGGTTAGAGCAACAGCAATGATCCCCCGATTGGATGGGATTACGGACACTGATTAACTCATCCATTCGCCCGCTCGCGCCCCGGACCCTCAACGCACATCTCATGGGCCCCTCGCCGCAGGTCCTCTTCTTCCTGTCTGCGTTCGAGCCACTTGAGGACTTTTTCGAACTCGTCTTTAAGTTGGCGCAGCGCGAGTCCTCTATGAGACACGCTCAGCTTTTCCTCTCTGCTCATTTCGGCGAAAGTCTTACCCGTTGAAGGATAGAGGAAAAGCGGATCGTAGCCGAATCCGTTATCGCCTCGCGCAGCGTCTAGAATCACCCCTTCACAGAAGGCTTCGTAGGTCAGGGCTGCGCCGGAAGGCACGGCCAGGGACAGGACGCAGCAAAACCGGGCTTTGCGGTTTGTTTTGCCGGAGAGCGCTTTCAAAAGTTTTTCGTTATTCTCGTAATCGGTTGCCCCATGCCCAGCATAACGGGCCGAATGGATACCGGGGGCTCCTGCCAGCTCCTGCACCTCAAGCCCGGAATCGTCGGCCAGAGCCGGCAGACCGAGGACCCTGGCTGTAAAGCTCGCTTTTTTGTAGGCGTTTTCTTCGAAGGTGGCGCCATCTTCGACCGGTTCGGGCACCGGGCCGAAATCGTTCATGTCCTTGACCACAACCGGAAAATCTTTGAGTACGCTTTTGATCTCCGCAGATTTCCCTCTGTTTTTTGTAGCGATTACCAGAATCGGATCAGCTCCAGGGATGGACATTTACTCACCTGCCTGTTCAGTCGCTTTAAAGGGTTTTTCCCCGAAGAAATGGACGATCCACACGCTCCCCTCATATAGAACCAGCAGAGGCATCGCCATTAAGAGCTGTGATACGACGTCGGGGCTGGGGGTAAGCACCGCAGCGGCAATAAAAATAAGTACTATCGCCCATTTGCGTTTGCGTTTCAAAAAGTCCGCGCTGAGCACGCCCATCTTTGCAAGAAAGAATGCGAACACGGGCATTTCAAATGCAATACCGAAGGACAAAAGCATTTTATTGGCGAACGACAGATACTCCGTGGTGCGCAACATGGGGGTTATGTATTCGGATGAGAAGGAGGCAAAGAATTTAAACGCTACCGGGATGACCACGAAATAACCAAACAGAACGCCGGAAATAAAACATAAGCTGGAAGATAAAATAACCGGCAGCATGTACTTCTTTTCGTTTTCATACAGCCCGGGAGCTACAAATTTCCATATTTGCCACAGAATTACCGGCGCTGAAAGAATTGTCCCCGCGATAAAGGACACCTTCATATAGACGAAAAAAGCCTCATGGGGTGCTGTGTAGATTAGCTTGGCGGGCTGCCCTGGA
>JBKQTS010000074.1:0-14451 GCA_052143075.1 Syntrophobacteraceae bacterium
GGGTTGCTCTCCACCCCGCCTCGCGGCGACGCAGTTTCCTTTGACTACCGGGAGCGAGCATCTCCCGGGAGGGGACTTTCACCCCTCAGATCGTGCCCGCTTCCAGGCGCACGGATTCCGGCCCAAAAGCGCTGCCGGAATGACGAAAGTGGGAACCCCGCCCCTTTTCATTGTTTCAGGGTGGCCCGAAGGGACATGAGGAGCTGTTACGGAATTTAGGCTTTCAGGAGCGCATTCGTGGAAGTCACCACATATTCACAAAAGAGGGAGTCGAGGAGATCTTGAATTTGCAACCAAAAGAAGGTGGCAGGGCGAAGCCCTATCAGGTCAAACAGGTTAGACAAGTAATTCTAAAGTATCGTCTCGGAGGTCAGGAATAGAATGACCAAATTTCGCTATGAAGTAATTATCTACTGGAGTGATCAGGATCAGGCCTTCATTGCTGAGGTTCCTGAACTACCCGGCTGCGCAGCAGATGGGGCAACCTATCAAGAGGCAGTAGCCAATGTCGAGACGGTTATCCAAGAATGGATTGAAACTTCACAGGAACTTGGTCGCTCCGTTCCCGCTCCCAAAGGGCGGCTGGTGTATGCATAACTTCCCCGCTTTAATCCAAGTCATTGGCCAGGCAGCTTCAGACTGGGCAGGATGAAAGAAGGAGCCACGGCATCCCAAGGCCAGAAGCGGGAGATGCATTTGTCGTAACAATCATGTGCGACTTTGGGGGGTAAATATAATGAAATGCACGTTTAATTTTTCGGGCGCCCTGCCCGAAGACAAAGAGGCGAACCAATATATTTAATTTGAAAGGGGATCCATGGAACGCTTCCTTATCGCGCTTGACTGTCAGCCGGATTGCGTAAAAATTCTCGACTACATGGTTCGGGTCCTCAAAGGGGTTCAAGACTTTGAATTCACGATCTTCCACATCTTTGCAACGGAGTCTCCCGACAAACTGAGAATGGAGGATGTCCAGCGGATCGAACACATGCATGCTGCAAGGCCTGACCTGGCTGGATATTTCTGGAAGCAGGAGGATGAGAAAAACATGGAGCGCTGCTTTATCCAGGCTAGGGAGAGACTGGTGCTGGCGGGCTTCCGGCCGGAATCGGTATTATCTTTGTTTGCCGTTCAATCCGGTGACATCGCCGAAATCATCCTGGCCAAAGCTACCGAACTCGGATGTTCGACCATAGTGCTCGGCCGCAGGCGCCCGAGCCTGGTAAAACAATTGCTGCTTGGCAGCGTATCGACCTCGGTAGTTAAATCGGCCCGCAGCTCGGCGGTATGGGTCGTCGAAATCTAGCGGATAAATAAAAGGGAAAGGATAAAAACATGGGATCACTTTTCAAAAAGATAGGCTTTTGCACCGATTTTTCTGCAAACGCCGATCAGGCGTTTGCTGTGGCCAGAGACCTTGCAGTCCAGTTCGGTGCGTCGATCGAGATTATCCATGTAACTGCCAGTTTTGCGCTCTCTCCGACTGTTCACGCCACATATATGCCTGTCGAATATGATCCCAACTTTATCGAGGAAATTACACAGGCCGCCCTGAAATTAATCCAGGACACTTATGTGGCAAAACTTCCCGAGGGGCTGTCCTATGACGTGAATCTCCGGTCGGGATACGCTGCTACGGAGATCATCAGGACCGTGGAGGAGAAAAAACTAGACCTGCTGGTAATGGGATCTCATGGTTTAACGGGCATTGCTCATGTCCTTTTCGGAAGCACTGCGGACAGGGTGGTTCGAAAAGCCCCATGCTCGGTGCTTACTGTTCGTTTTTGTGAATCGTAGACGGTAAAACGAGAAACGGGAATCGAGAAGCTCTTGCTTCCTGCTTCACGTTCCTCAATTCCTTAATTCAAAATGAGGTTGGGCAAGCAATGGAGACTCTAGCTAAAAGGGTTGAGGAGACCAGAATCACAATGTCGCAAATGATGGGCCCGCTGGATGCCAATATCGCCGGGAACGTGCACGGCGGCGTGATAATGAAGCTAATTGACGAAGCCGGGGGCGTGGTAGCGGTCAGACATTGCCGCAGCAATGTGGTGACCGCCTCGATCGACAGACTCGATTTTCATCAGCCCATTTTCATCGGGGACCTCGTTACTCTTAAAGCCAGCCTTAACCTGGCCTCCAAGACCTCGATGGAGATTGGCGTCCGGGTGGAAGCGGAAAACCTGAGAACGGGGGAGGTCCGGTGGTCCGCTTCGGCATACCTCACCTATGTGGCCATGGGGAAAGACCGACGGCCCACGCAAGTCCCTCCTCTCATCCTGGAAACCGAGGAAGACATAAAGCGCAACTGCGAGGCCAAACTACGGCGACAGGCGCGTCTGGAGGCTGAGAGCAAGGCAAAGACCTGCTGCTCCTGAACGGCCTCCTTGCCGGTCCGGTTACAATGGCTTATAGGTAAATGAACGGATGAAGGCCATGCCCAGGGCCGAACGGCCTCGCGGAACAGTAGACGGTCCACACTTCACGGTTGGGAAATTTTTAGTTGCTGCTATGCTGCCCCGGGGTCTAAGCTTGTCCTGAGCCTGTCGAAGCGTAGTGCGCAAAACTATATGCAAAAAGCGCGGAGAACGGTTGAGCGGAAATGCCGATGGACGAAGGAACCAACGCAGAAGCAGAAAAGAAACAGCGGCTTTCGATGATGGTGTTGTCGGTTTCCGTCAGCGCGCTTCTCATGTTGTTGAAGTTCTACTCCTTCTGGCTGACCGGTTCGTCTGCAATCCTTTCGGACGCGCTCGAATCCATAATAAACGTAGTTGCCGGCGGATTTGCCCTGTGGAGCGTTTTGCTGGCATCAAAGCCTCCTGATGTCGTCCACCCTTATGGACATGGGAAAATTGAGTTCTTCTCGGTGGGCCTGGAAGGGACGCTTATCGTCCTTGCGGCAGGAGGAATATTCTGGGAGGCGCTGCCTAAGATCGTTGCACCCAGGGCGATGCCTGAACTCGATTTCGGGCTTATCATCCTTTTAGCAACCGCACTGGTAAATCTCTGGCTGGGCAAAACCCTGATCCGCACCGGAGAACGCACGCGGTCGATGGCCGTTTCCGCAGACGGCAAACATATTCTGACAGATGTTTACACTACGGCGGGCGTACTTATCGGGCTGTTCCTGGTCCGGCAAACCGGATGGTACTTCCTCGACGGAGCAGTGGCCTGTGTAGTTGCGGCAAACATCCTGTTCATGGGCGCCAAGCTGATCTTTGAGTCTTCATCGCGCCTTATGCATGCTTACGACCCTGAATTGCTCGATCAGATCAGCGAGATTATCGCGCAGAACCGAAAACCGCAATGGATAGATGTCCACCGCCTGCGCGCCTGGCGTTCGGGCCGGCAAATCTACATAGACTTCCATCTCATCCTCCCGCGCGAGATAAGTCTCGAGGATGCGCACAGGGAAGTTACGGAGATCGAGCAGCTTCTCAAAACCCAACTGCCGGGAGTTGGAGACGCCATGATTCATGCCGAGCCGTGCATCGGCCCTGAGTGTCGCATTTGCTTGCGGGAACCTTGCCGGATTCGCAGCCAGGAGTTTTTCGAACAACCGAGTTGGTGTCGCAAGGAAGTGATCTACCCGGGTGCGGCAGACAGCGAAAACGATCCGGGGCCGGCGAAGAACGAATCGGGCAGGAAGTTCACGAGGGCAGGTTCTTGATTAAGAACACATTGGGTTGGGAGGGAGGTGGCAGTTGCGCATCGTGTTGATCGGACAGGCGCCTTTTGGGGCCAGGACCCTTGAATCACTGCTGGACGCAGGTGAAGAAGTCATCGCAGTGTACACGCCACTGGGAAAACCGGGGGCAAAACCGGACCCCCTCAAAGAAGTGGCGCGGGCAAAGGGAATAAGAAACGTCGAACCAAAAACGTACAAGGACGAGCAGGTCTTCGAAGAATTCGCACAGTTGCGGCCCGACCTCGTTGTGCTTGCTTTTGTCACCGGTATTGTACCCGGTCGCTTTTTCAGAGCAGCCGGCAAGGGGGCTATCTGCTACCATCCTTCGATACTGCCGCGCCATAGAGGAGCGAGCGCAATAAACTGGGCGCTGATAATGGGAGACAAACAAACCGGATTGACCATCTTTTGGCCCGACGATGGGATCGACACAGGTCCGATTTTGCTGCAAAAAGAAGTTGCTATCGGCCCGCAGGACAGCGCCGGCTCACTCTACTTCAACCGCCTTTTTCCGATGGGGGTGGAAGCGATAGTCGAATCGGTAAAACTCATTCGGGAGGGAAAAGCGCCTCGGATAGCTCAGGACGATTCGAAAGCCACCTACGAACCTCCGTGCAACGACCCGGTTGCTGGTCTTGACTGGGACAGCGCCGGTCAGCAGATTTACGATCTCATTCGAGGGTGCGACCCTCAGCCCGGGGCTTACGCGGAGTTGCATGGAGAGAAGGTGCGCTTTTATGGCGCGGGCTTCGTGCAGGGAAAAATCGGCGGGGATATCGACGTCGCGCCGGGGACGGTCACAGGACTTGATCTAAAGGGTCTGAGAATAGCGGTTGCGGGAGGGGAACTGTTCGTAGCCAAAGTTCGTACAGCTTCGGCGGGGAAAATCGATGCGGCGGCATGGGCTGCGGACACCAGCGTGAAACCCGGTGATAGATTTGGTAAATTCACGAAGTAAGCTTGGGAACAGGGACCTGCCTCTGGTCATGGACAGATCGGGGATAGCGACGAGATTGGCCCTTTGGCGGCGCGTGAGATCGATTGCTTGTAGCCTGGCCCCTTGCGGGGCGTTCTTGTAGCCCCGGGGTCCGAATCGGACTCACGCGGGGGTGTAGATTTCTCATCCGGTGTCTCCGGATGGAGAGTAGTTTATAATTATCAACAACACTTGACTCACATAAAGAGAGGCGCCAGATGTATTTCCCAGATTACAGGCCAAGAAGATTCAGGCGGACCGAGAATCTGCGGCGAATGGTCCGAGAAACCAGACTCAGTGTAGATCAACTCATATATCCTCTCTTCGTTATGCCCGGCAGCGGTGTAAAAAATCCCGTGCAATCGATGCCAGGGGTCTTCCAGTTCTCGGTGGACAAGCTCATCGAAGAAATCCCCTCGGTGGTGGAACTCGCTATACCCGGTGTCCTGCTCTTCGGCCTGCCCGAAAGAAAAGACGAGAGCGGCTCCGAGGCGCACGCGGAAAACGGCCCGGTACAGCAGGCCGTGCGCGCAATCAAGGATGTCTGGCCCGAACTGAGCGTCATTACCGATGTGTGTCTTTGCGAGTACACCAGCCATGGCCACTGCGGCATTCTCGAAGGAAACGAGGTGGTCAACGACGCCACCCTTGAGATTCTTGCCAGAGTAGCTCTCTCTCACGCCCGGGCGGGGGCTGACGTAATCGCCCCCTCGGACATGCTGGACGGCCGCGTTGCCGCAATAAGGGAGGCGCTCGACGAAGACGGATTTGACAGTGTCGCCATCCTGGCTTATTCGGCAAAATACTGCTCGGGTTTCTATGGGCCCTTTCGGGAGGCAGCCGATTCGGCGCCCCAGTTCGGCGACCGGCGCGCCTACCAGATGGACGTATGCAATACAGAGGAAGCTATCAGGGAGGCAGCCCTCGATATTGAAGAGGGTGCAGACATTGTCATGGTCAAACCGGCAATGGCTTACCTGGATATAGTCAGGCGCATCAAGGAGGAATTCGACAGACCGGTTGCCGCATACAACGTGAGCGGAGAATACTCCATGGTGAAAGCCGCCGCCTCAAAAGGATGGATCGATGGGGACCGCGTAATGATGGAGATACTGACCTCCATCGTCCGCGCGGGGGCCGATCTGGTAATAACTTACTTTGCAAAAGATGCCGCAGTGCTGTTGAGGAAACAGCCTTAGAGACACAGAGATTAAAGGTCTACTTAGTATCCATCCGGAAACCCCGGATACTAACAGTTTCCAATTCGGAAAGAAGGCATTTTTCGCCATGGCAAGGAAATCAAAGGTTTGCGCGGAGGCGTACATAGGTACGCCGCACAAGAAAACCCGAAGATTGACACAGCCAGGGTGGAAAAGGGCACTTTCCGGATGGAAACTATCTAAACTAAACACGCGTCAACATCTCCGCGTTTTGAGCCTGGTCTTCCGCCATAAGTTCCAGGAGCCGCCTGAAAACAGGGCCCGGCCGACCATCTCCGATCCTGTTGCCATCATATTCCACCACTGGAAGGATACTGAAAGAAGTTCCAAAAATCATCATTTCCGAGGCGCCGTACGCATGTTCAGGAGTTATGTCCGCTTCGGCTGTCGCAGTAAGTTGAGCGCCTGTCAATTCACGGGCAAGCTCCATTACGCGCGTTACGGTAATCCCGCGCAGGATGCGCGAGAAACGCGGAATGAGCAATTCACCCTTTTTCGATACGACGCCTATGTTTTCCGTGGATCCCTCGGCAAGAAACCCTTTTTCATCCAGTGAAACTGCGTAATCTGCGCCCCGGTCCACCGCTTCTTTTTTCATCAGCACATTCGGGAGGTAGTTGCAGTTCTTAATGGTTGCAAAATAGTTGGTTTTAATGGGAACGCAGGTGGTTACTAGTTTGACGCCTTTTTCATATTTTTCCGGTGCGGTAGGATCGAAGGCGGCCGCTATTACGTAGAGTTGGCTCCCAACCGATTCATAGGGATTTGCGGAGAAGCTGCCCGGGCCTCTCGATATGAAAATCCGCACCATGCAGTTGCCATTGTTCCCGGTGCGCACAGTCGCTAAAACTATCTCGATGAGGCGCTTGTCATCGACCGGCGGCTCCAGAAAAGACGCCGCCATCGAACTCTTCAACCTCCCGAGATGCCTGGCAAGAGCATAGATATTCCAGTCCTTGCATTTTAAGGTTTCGAATACACCATCTCCGCGATGTACCATATGATCGTCAAGGGGCAGCGTCATAAGGGTGGGATCGGTAATGATGCCCCCATACCAACTCGAGTAGACGGCAAGATATTTGGCAAAATAGGGCTGCCTCATGGTAAGCAATCTGTCGATCACCTGGTCGAAACTCAATACGGGTACAGACATATTCACCTCCCCAAAATTTATCACGCGAAGAGTCTTGTTAAGACCGAATAGAAGAAGACTTTTTACACGCAAGCCGCGAAAGCGCGAAGAGAATTTAAGAAAGCTTGGCACGAAGTCCAAGGGTTACACATTAAAGTTCGATATTTGTCTTCATTTTTCGCGTTCTTCGCGGCTTCGCGTGCGAATAATTCGTTCTTAAGTCAACAACATCGGGTCGGACCCATTCCAGTGGCCAAGCATCAGGCGGTGAGCCTTTTAGCCAGGAGCGGGCGTCCCCTGCTCGCTTAGGCGTTGCTCCCGGTCCAGCGCCCCCAGAAGGGATTTCGCAGAAGGGCGGTCCCCTGGGCCCTGCCCGACATGATGGAACCGTACGATTCCTCCCGGGTCTACTAGAACATCGCCTCCTCTTTGGCTGAAGTCGCCTCCCGACTTCCCGGGCAGGCGACCACGCGCGAACTCTTTGAAGTAAGCCCACCACGTGGCTGGTCCCCATATATCCCAGAAGCCGGCCGTGAGCATGCCATAGGCCCCGTAAAGCTCACGGTTTGCATCGATTAGAAGAGGCCAGCGGAGGCCCGTATCCTCGATATAGGCCCTGGCAAGAAAGCCAGCTTCAAAAGTGACGACTACAACCTTTACATCTCGCCTATCGAGATCTGTTGCGTACTGCTGCAACTGCAGCAGATGCCCTCGGCAGAGCAGTCAACCCAAGTGCCGGTGAAAAACCATCAAAAGCCATGAGCCTCGATAGTCATCGAGGCGGTGAGTCTTTTCCTCGATATCCGGCAGAGCAAAAGGGACAGCGGGTTGCCAAACCAGATTATGCATAAAAATGATACCTCCGGGCAGCAGATCTTAGGTGTTTTGTGACGCGATCCCATTCCGCTTGTTTTTCTATCATTAAGTGTTCCAAACCGAAGTGTCCAGTTATGGAAGTTGAACTCTGAGAGGCGTCAGGCTATCATAGCAACGAGCGTTCGGCGCCTTCTCCCGGTCATTAATCATATCGAGTCCGAATTGAAAATAGAATCTTTCGTCTTCGACTTTGACGGCACTCTTGCCGTGTTGCGGTTGGATTTTGCAGCAATGAAGCTGCGGCTTAACGCACTTGCCGCAAGTTATTTTGCTCCAACACCCCCTCCGCCTTTTCTTCCAGTCCTGGAATGGCTTGCCTGGCTGGACGAAAGGATTCGAGAATCAACTGGAGACAGAACCGGCGAGTTCCGGCACGAGGCCCTGGCCATGATCTCGGAGATGGAGTTGCAAGCTGCACGAAGCGGAGCCCTTTTTCCATTCACCAGGCCGCTCCTTGAGTCACTGGCGCAAAAAGGCGCGAAGACCGCAGTCATTACCAGGAACTGTGAAGCGGCAGTGCGGCTGGTCTTTCCTGACATCTCCGACTATTGCTCCGGGTTTTTCCCACGCGATCATGTCTTATCTCCCAAACCCGACCCCGCTCATCTCATCCACGCGCTTGATTCGATTGGCGCGCAACTACGAACGGCAATCATGATAGGAGACCATCCCATGGACATTCAAACCGGCAAGGCGGCCGGGGTAATGACAGCCGGCGTTTGCAGCGGCAGCACTTGCAAAGAAGAACTGGTGAGGGCGGGAGCAGACTGGGTTGCCGACGATTGTCAAACACTGATCGAATTTCTGACGACAATGGAGTCCGGGGATGGATGCACCAGGCCGGTTGGCTGAACATAAGACGACAGTGTTAATGATTGACGATCAGGCAACCGTTGCAAGGGCGGTCGCCAAGATGTTAAGGGGAGAATCGGATATCGAGTTTCATTTCTGCCAGAACCCGGCCAAGGCAATAAAGACCGCGATCGAGATCAATCCCACCGTGATTTTACAGGATCTTGTCATGCCCAAAATCGACGGGCTGACGTTGGTGAAATTGTTCAGGTCAAACGAAAAAACCAGGGACATCCCTCTCATCGTTTTGTCCTCAAAGGAAGAGCCGGCCGTAAAGGCAAAGGCCTTCAAACTGGGAGCAAACGATTACGTGGTGAAGCTTCCCGACAGGGTCGAGCTTATCGCCAGGATTCGCTACCACTCCAAAGGATATATCAATCTACTCGAACGAAATGAGGTCACGAAACGGCTGGTGGCCGAACTCGCCGCTGCCGCAGATTATGTAAAAAAGCTCCTGCCGAAGCCGGTATCAGGAGAGGTTCTCAGCACCGACTGGAGATTCGAGCCTTCTACGTCTCTTGGCGGCGATTCCTTCGGCTACCACTGGCTGGATGAGGAACATTTCGTAATTTACCTCCTCGATGTTTGCGGCCATGGAATAGGCGCAGCACTCCTATCGGTTTCAGCAATTAACGTTCTCCGGTCGCAGACCCTTCCTAATACGGATTTTAGAAAACCGGACCAGGTGTTTGTAGGCTTAAATGAAGCATTCCTGATGGAAAACCATAACGGAATGTATTTCACCATCTGGTACGGCGTCTATAACAAATCTTCGCGCACACTGGTCTATGCCAGCGCCGGCCACCCTCCCGCACTCCTGATCGATTCGGACGGGACGAAAACACTGGGGACGCCAAATATGATCATTGGGGCCTTTCAAGAAGCCAACTATCAATCGGACAGGATTGACCTGAATGGCCCGAGCAGGCTTTACGTTTTCAGCGATGGGGCCTATGAGATCAGAATGCCGCCTGACAATACAATGTGGACTTTCGAGTCCTTTGTCGAGCTGATGGCTAATCCGCGTCCGAGAAAAACCTCCCGCCTCGATCATCTCTGGGAATTTGCAACCCGCGGGGTGGGACCGGAGGGGCTGGATGACGATTTCTCAATACTCGAGATCACCTTCAGATAACCGGCAAAATTCGGCGGCTTTGGAAGAAAGCGGGGGGCCAGTCTGAACAGCCTTTAAACTCCCCGTGGCTGGTTGGTGGGTGGGTGAACTCGCTGACAAGCCGGTTGACCAAGTTTTCGCCATTTGATATCCTCACTTGATAGATTTAACTTGCACAACAGCCGGGAATGGGATGGACGCTTCAAGCGAAAAACTAAAGGGCCTGCGGGGAATAGCCGCTCTGTTCGATGATATGGAGCGCAAGGATCTTTTCCGAAAATACCTCTATTTTCTCTGCTGGGTCGAACTGGGCATTCTCCTCACCTGCTGGCTCTACCAGATAGGTGACAGCGGGCGCGACGGTGAGTCCACTTTTCCGTGGCGCCTCTACTTTCTAGTTGCCTTCCTCGCCCCTATCGCTATCACTTTCATTATGGGGACCGTGGTTGTCGGTTTCAACAAGTATTTCGCAGAACCGGAGCAAGCCTGCACAGAAACGTTGGAAAGCGAATCCGAAGCTGCTGAAAGCGGGGGGAGCGGCAGACTCCGACGGTTAAGCCGGATGGTTGCCTTGATCCAGGGGCTCCCGTTTTTGGCGCTCTTATTGCTGCTTGGCGTTGTAACAGCGTTTTTCTACAAGTTGGACGCCATTGTAGCGCTTATCGGCAGCGTAGGTGAAAAATCGGCAAAGATTCTCCTGATCTCGCTGAGCGTCATTTTGTTGCTTGCCTCTATCTTCGCGTTGATTCTGATCATTCTCAACTACCGGCTGCGCAAAACAGCAATGGAATACCAGTACAAAGCCCAGGTAGCCGAAAAGTTCGGGCTTGTAATTCTCGAAGACAATACGGTGTTGAACAGCTCGGGCAAGCTCCTCGTGAACGGCAGGAAGTTCGGGAAGACTCTTCAGCTCCTGCCCGAGCGGCCCGGTGAAAGCAACGCCATAGAGAGTAAGTCTACGGAGAACCCTTCCGGCGGGTCGATTCCCTGCCGTGCCGATCTGGAGACATGAGCGGAACCCCTAAATCCCTTCCGGCACGGGCAGCCGAGTATATAAGAAAAAACGGCCTGATATCGAAGCGGGACCACGTTCTGGCCGCAGTCTCCGGTGGTCCTGATTCAGCCGCCCTCCTGTCTATACTGGTCAATCTCAAAGACGTCCTTGGAATAGAGCGGATCACAGTCATTCATTTCGACCACCGTCTCCGTGGGGATGAATCCGATCGGGACAGGGAGTTCGTACGCGCTCTAGCGCGTTTGGCCGGGCTTGATTTCCGTTGTGGGGCCGCTGATGTGCGCGCTTTTGCCCGAAGCCGGAAAATATCGGTCGAAATGGCCGCCAGGGAGTGCAGGCGCTCTTTTTTCACAGGGACCGCCGCCGAGTTAAACGCCGGGAAAATCGCACTGGGACATACCGCAGACGATCAGGCCGAAGAGGTGATTCTTAGGATTTTAAGGGGGACGGGTCCGTCGGGCATTCAAGCGATGTCCCCCGCGACTCCGGAAGGCATTATCCGACCGCTCCTTTTTGCCACCCGTGATGCGGTGCTGGAATATTTACAGGAGCGCGGCATGGAATACAGGAATGATTCTACTAACTTGGCCCCCTCATGCCAGAGAAATTTTCTTCGCCTGAAGGTTTTTCCACTCCTGCGGGAGGCATTTCATCCGCAAATCGCGCAAACCATCGCGCGCTGCGCCGACCTGGCGCGTGAGGAGGAGTCCTGGTGGGCTTCGCAAATCCAAACACTGTGGGACGAACTATGCCTTGAGCTATCGGAAGGCCGGTGCGTGCTCGATTTTGAGCGAATGAAGCAACTTAATCCGGCCCTTGTGCGCCGAATGCTGCGTTTGGCTATCGACAGGGTCAAAGGTGACCTTTCAGGGGTCGGGCTGGTGCACCTGGAACCTCTTGCTGAGCTTATTTCTTCGGACAAGACCGGGAAATCGATTCGGATTCCGGGGGGGATCGAAGCCACGCGGTATGGAGCAAAGCTTTTCGTCAGCTCAAAGGAATGCGCGCCGCCGAAAGATGCATTGGATGATGTCCTGGATGTTCACGAGCCCGGGGACTATCTTTTTGGTAAATTCGGCTACGAGTTCCGCTTTTGCGATGAAACTGCAACCTGTTGCGGACCGGGTTCGGGCGCCGACTGCGTCCGGATGGACTCGGAGAAACTGAAATGGCCGCTGCAGTTGCGGTACCGAACGACCGGAGACCGATTTCGCCCTTTTGGCATGACCGGCTCGAAAAAACTTCAGGATTTTTTCACCGATTGCATGGTCCCGAAGGACGAGCGGCAAAAGGTCCCGCTGCTATGCGACAGTGAAAAAATATGCTGGGTGGTTGGAATGAGAATGGACGACAGAGTGAAGGTGGAGGCCCATACGAGGCAAATTCTCATGGTTAAGCTTATCCGAAAGAATAAGGATTTCCGGGCGAATGGCCCAATCTCCGAAGTGACGTGACTGTGGCAGATTTTATGTAACCCCGCCCCCGTTCACTCGCTCGAAAGGGGGACGCTTCCAATTTTTTTCATCAAGATTTCATCTTGATTATTCCCTCCTAAAATTGAATTTGCTCCCGCCAGGTCTTAAATGAAAGAGTGTAAATCAGGCGCTTTTGATTAGCATTTCCATGCTATCGCCGCGACATATTAAAATTATTTCTCGGCAGGAGAATTCCGATGAACTTACTGAAAAATTCCAGGCTGTTTGGTCTGACTCTGGTGCTGGCTGCCGGATTGTTTTTTGTACTGCAGTCGAACAACCCGCTTCCTCCGAACATTGTCACACCCGAAGACAAGGGGGCGGGACCGCTCTCAATTGTTCCCGACGATAAGGATACAACGAAGATCGAATACCGAAACATTCTATTCAGCCCGGATACCGGAGACAAAGCATTCAGACCGGCGGAGGCGCCCAGAGCGGCGTCACCTGAGTTCCTTTATACTAAGAGCAAGCGAAACCCGGAGAACGCCGGACCTAGCGCCTTCCCGCCCACCCTGCAGGCGTCGGGGGCCGGGCGGGCATGGCGCGCAGCCAAAATCTCTACAGCGCGCCCAGCCACCCTCGAGGCGGGCGTGGCGCATCAAAGATTGGAGATCATATAATGAGCAAAGTCGATTATGGGACTTTTGTCAAACTGTGTTACAAGGGCACACTCAAAAATGGAGTTGTCTTCCATAAGACCGATAAGTGCAAGCCTCTGGAGATCCGGATAGGAGACGGCAATCTCGTGCAAGGTTTCGAGAACGCATTAATCGGAATGGGCCTGAGTGAAAGGAAGTCCTTTGTCCTCGGACCGGAAGAGGCATACGGCGACAGGGACGAAAAACTTGAGCGGACATTCGACAAGGCAGGCCTCCAGCTAGGTTTCGAACCTTTTCCGGGTCAGGTGATTTTATTCGCGACGCTGGATGGCCAGGAATTTCCTGCGGTAGTCAAGTTTGTAAATGAAGAGATAATTGTGGCCGATTTCAATCATCCCCTGGCGGGCAGGGACCTTGCTTTTGAAGTCGAGGTTGCGTCAATCGATGGGACACAGACTGATTCTCAGTCAAAGTGTGTAGCGGAATGCTGCTGCGCCTGAGACATAAGAGAGACGAAAACAAATATCAGAGCGCCTCGCGGGGCATGCAGATTGCGGTTTGATATAACGATTTCGATATCGGCGATCTGATGCCCTACCGGGATACCTTTGCCTCCGGTTCCAGACTTCCGGGTGTCAAATTCAGGTCTTGACTTCCACAGCAGAGATTAATAGAAGCGTTCATGGGTAGAGTTCCCTATCTGTGTTCATCCGGAAACACCACGTGAAACGGCAGCAGTTTCCGGTTGTCTCATCCTTCCTAAATCGAAAGGGATTTTGAATGAAGAACTGGGCGTTCCTTTTTCCGGGGCAGGGATCACAGTACGTTGGAATGGGGCGTGAATTCCACGACAACTACAGCGAAGTCCAGGAACTGTTCGAAAACGCAAACGATATCCTGAAAATGGATATCAAGAAGCTGTGCTTTGAAGGCCCGGACGATGTGCTCGTCTTGACCGAAAACGTCCAGCCGGCGATAACTGTGATAAATCTGGCGTGCCTGATTGTTCTCAGTCTTCATGAAATCTATCCGGCCGCGGCCGCCGGCCACAGCCTTGGAGAATACAGCGCGCTGTATGCGGCGGGAGCGATAAACCTGCAGGATACGCTCAAGCTGGTCCAGCACAGGGGAAAATTCATGCAGGAGGCGGCAATAATTCAGCCAGGCGGCATGGCGGCGATAATGGATCTGGAAGAGGAGAGAATCCGCGAGATCTGCACGGTTGCCGGAGCGGAGATAGCGAACATAAACTGCGTGGAGCAGGTCATCATCACCGGGCCTGAAGTCGAGGTAAACAGTGCGGCGATGATGTGCGAGAAGGCCGGGGCAAAAAAGTGTATGAAGCTCAATGTCAGCGGACCTTGGCACAGCAGGTGTATGGAATATGCGCGCGAGAGGTTCGATCCGGTGCTCAGGGAATGTGTTTTCAAAGACCCTCAAATCCCGGTCGTGAACAATATCGATGGGGAAATCCTCAAAAGCGGTTCGCAAATCCCGG
>JBKQTS010000075.1:0-10465 GCA_052143075.1 Syntrophobacteraceae bacterium
AACCATCCGCTCTGATGAAAAGGGAGAAGCACAAGTGGCATGAACCACGAGGCGAGAGTACCGATGCAGAGCGATGGGGCGGATCTGTCCGTAGGAGCGATGAGGGCCGGTAATGCGGCCGGAGCAAGGGGACAGGGTCAAGCGGTTGTATTCACGAGTTCAACTGGAAACAGGAGGAGACTTGTTTGAGAGCAACGAAGCCTTTCACCATTCCAAAGAAGTTGATGTCTCTTTGCACACTGGCAACGAGACATGGTGGGGGCTTTTGCTTGATGGGAGCGGTGTGAGTCGAGAGGCTCCCGCACCGTTCTGCGAGGGACTGGGGGTGCAATTCCCCCGGTCTACTCACCGTTATAGTAACTTGCCGATTCAACCGGGCGTATGGGCGCCATCGGCAGGAGTTATCATTCTGTGTCCAATTTGGACAATTTGAGGACATACCACCATCTCAGAAGGTCGGCTTGGGCTGAAATGGCGGTATCTGAGCATTTAATCGGTCCGGCCTATATCCTTTGATGCCATAAAATGATATATTTAAAGGTTGATATGGTTTGGATAACGGCCCGGAAGAGGCTAGATCCGCTTCCGGGTTCTTGTTTAACCATCTATCGCTGAGCATCGAGCGGCATGTAGAATACTCTCGATCTGAACCGCACTCTGATGTTTTGACAGTGAACAACCACTCAAATTTGGAGAATAGAATGGCAAACGCAAGTGAATTCACACTTTACAGCGGAGGTCTCCGCGGTTCGGAGGCCGAATTCGGCATCCAGGCTGAAAAATGGGGTGTTAAGGAAGTGAACTTTTCCTATGACGGCCATCAGCCTTTTCGTGACCGGGGGCTCGTCGTTTTGGGGCCGGAAGAGCTGAAAAGAGGTGACATAAGCATGGAAATTGTCTGCATGCGCATGAAGCGGACCTATAACAATACTGAGACCATCCAAAAAGTAATGCAGATGATTTTCCACATGGTGATCAATGGATTCCAGGTGTTTGCGATGGGCTCGATCGAGCCGAACGATACCGTCAGGGGGGGAACCGGGTGGACTGTTGAATTGGCGAAACTTTTCAACCGCCCCTTGAGTGTGTTCGACCAGAAGCGGAATGCCTGGTTTGCCTGGCAAGACAACTCCTGGGTGGAGAGCCTGCCGGTAATCGAACATAAAACATTTGTGGGCACGGGGACCCGGCACCTAAGCGAGGAAGGCAAACTGGCAATCAGTGACCTGTTCCAACGCTCTTTTCAATCCCGGTAATCGGTTTTGACCGCAGAGACGCAGAGGACGCAGAGAAAAGCTTAGACAGGATTTACAGGATGAAAAGAAACGGCTGTTTTTAAGTATCAGTTAAATTCTTGTTCTTTGTGCAAGGTTTTTTCTGCAAGTTGCCGTTTTCTCTGCGTCTGCGGTGGATCTTTTTGGGTTGCTGCTATATTCAAACTCCAAGGTCTTCGTGCCCTTCGTTGTGAACGCTTACAAATCCTGAGCAGAGCTGAGACGAGATTCTCCAGATGATCAATGCAAGGGACTTGATCCTGCTCGGCCTGATTCTAGGCGCTATGTTGATCGCTGTGATATGGCCCCAGGCAGGGAATCCTTTCCGGCCTTACACCACCTTTTTCATGATGGGTCTGCTTTTCCTGAGTTTCCTCCCAATCTCGATGGAGTCGATTGCCAGAACCGCCCTCCATATGGCCCCGCGCCTTATCGGATGGCTTCTTTTAAAACTCGTGCTGCTCCCTGTCGCTCTTTTCTTTCTTTTTCGGGCTGTCTATCCCGACTATGCGATGGCTGCCCTTCTGCTCGGAGGCGCCTCGACGGGAGTCGTTGCTCCCTTTTTCTCAAGTCTTGTCGGCGCAAATACAGCCCTGGTAGTCCTGATGGTAACGGCCGGCTCCGTATTGGTGCCTTTTACACTGCCCGTCCTGGTCCGGGTTGCAGCGGGGCAAACGATTGATATCTCCTTCGCAGCCATGGCGCTTAGCCTTGCCCAGGTGATTTTCGTGCCGCTGGCGGCGGCAGAATTTCTTCGCTACGGCTTCCCTGCTGCTCCCGAAAGGATTTCCGCAAGGAGTTACTCGATTTCCGTTTTTTTTTGCGTGGTCATTGTTCTCGGGGTATTTTCAAAGTACTCCAGCCACATTCACCGAAATCCATCGATGGTCGTCGATGCCCTCCTGGTGGCCCTGCTGTTGAGTCTGCTCCTTTTTGCGGCGGGTATGTTGGTTTCACTCGGGGAGGGCCCGGCCGACCGGCTTGCAGCCGTCATAAGTCTCGGGCTCATCAACAATATACTCGTGGTTGCGTTCAGCTCAGAGTTCTGCGGCCCAATCGAACCCCTGGTATCCGCCATCTATTGCGTACCTTTCTTCTGCTCGATTGTTTTCCTTAGAGGCTACGCCGGATGGCTGGCCGGAGGTGCAACCGGTCTTCGGCGGAAATGATGACAAGATGGCGCCGCCGCCTTCCACTACGGCGTTCCGCCTTTACATCTATTGACCCGCTAAGGGGCGTATGTTAAATGGCATCGGTTGCGTCCGGAGTCATATTTCGGATGCAGGGGCTCACAGAGTACCGATTTCCACATCTCACGTAGTGTGGAGTTATAATTGAATGAAATTACGGAAGGCTCAGTGTGCACGAACTCTCTATTGCCCAAAGTCTGCTTGAGATCATAGTCGACGAGTCGAAAACGCATGGCCTGGATCGCATCAACAAGGTTAGACTTCAAATAGGCAAATTTGCCGCCGTGGTTCCGGAATCGCTCACGTTCTGCTTCGAGCTGGTTAGCCGCGATACGGTGGCGTCCGGGGCACTGATCGAAATCGAAACAGTGGGCATTACCGCTCGGTGCGAGATGTGCGATATTTCTTTTGTCGTTGAAAATCAGGTATTCCTGTGTCCCCGGTGCGGTGAGCCGGCGTTGGAGCTGCTCAGCGGGCGGGAGCTTTCCGTGATTAGCATAGAAGGTGAAACGGGAGAAGAGGATGACGGAAATCAAAATCCCAGTAGTTCGCAACATCCTTCAGGCCAATGAGAGGCTTGCGGCGGAAAACCGCAAACGCTTCGACCAGGCGGGAATCTTTGTGGTTAACCTCATGAGTTCGCCGGGCGCAGGGAAAACCTCCCTGTTGGAAAAAACCATAGATGCGCTCGCCGGCCGCCTCGGAATCGCGGTCATCGAAGGCGACCTCCAATCGTCATATGACGCCGAACGCATACAAAAAAAAGGCGTACAGGCCGTGCAGATCAACACCGATGGGGGATGTCACCTCGACGGCAACATGATTCAGATCGCGCTGGACTCCCTTGATCTGTCAGGAGTTGACCTGCTGATAATCGAGAACGTCGGAAACCTCGTCTGCCCCGCTGAATTCAACCTCGGTGAGCACGAAAAAATCATGATACTGAGCGTTGCCGAAGGGGACGATAAGCCCATTAAATATCCGCTTATGTTCCAGATTTGTTCCGTCCTGCTGGTAAATAAAATCGACCTTCTGCCCTATACGGACTGTGATATATCGAAGATTCGGGAAAGGGTGGGACAGTTGAATGCCAGGGGAAAGATTTTTGAAATTTCATGCAGGACCGGAGAAGGTTTTGCTCCTTGGCTTTCCTGGATCGAGGAGAAGGTCGGCGAGCACCGGACACTCCGGGCGGGTAAACACAGCTAGTGACATCCTCATCCGAAGAATCACGCATTCTTCAGCCTCAATGCGCCCGGGGTGGGGAAACGGGCCTCCGGGTTCTGGTTAAGGTTCGGGGAATCGTCCAGGGCGTTGGTTTTCGGCCCTTTATCTACCAGTTGGCCGGGCGCTGCGGGCTGAATGGCTGGGTCCGAAACCAGTCGGACGGCGTGGAAATCCAGGTCGCAGGTCCTGCTGACTCGGTCCGGAGTTTCATCGGCTCAATTTCCAGCGAGCCGCCTCCTATGGCCAGAATCATCAAGGTCGAAACGACCGACCTCCCGTATCAGGATCTCGAAGAGTTCAGGATAATCGGCAGCCGGACGCTTCAGTCGCGCTCGACCCTTATTTCACCTGACGTATGCACCTGCAGTGACTGTCTGCGCGAACTCTGTGATCCCCAGGACCGCAGGTTCCGCTATCCCTTTATCAACTGCACCAACTGCGGCCCGCGGTACACGATAATAAAGGACATTCCATACGACCGGGACAAGACCACCATGGCGCAATTCAAAATGTGCCCGGAATGCCGCCGTGAGTATGACAATCCCCTGGACCGGCGCTTTCATGCTCAACCCAACGCCTGTTGGGAATGCGGACCGCAGGTATGGCTCGAAGACGCGCATGGAAACATCATTGCCGCTCGCGATGAAGCCCTTGTCGAAACAGTAACGTTGCTCGCTTCAGGGGCTATCATTTCGGTCAAGGGACTCGGGGGCTTTCATCTGGCGGTAAAAGCAAGGGACCAGGCCGCCGTGAGCCGGCTGAGAAGCCGCAAAATACGCGAGGAAAAGCCTTTTGCGGTAATGTTTCCGGACCTTGAAGAGATCAGACGGTATTGTTGCCTGAACAGCGAGGAAGAAGATCTGCTGAAAAGCCTGGCAAGGCCCATCGTACTCCTGGCGAAACGCCCAGATCGTACCGGGCCTGTACTCGCTGAGACCGTGGCGCCAAATAACAGGAACCTCGGCGTCTTTCTTCCTTATGCGCCCCTTCATTTTCTCCTGTTTGAGAATGCGCCGTACCGTGCGCTTGTGATGACCAGCGGAAACCGGAGCGATGAACCGATTGTAATGAATAATGAAGACGCCCGGTCGCACCTGAACGGGATTGCCGACTACTTCCTTTTTCACGACCGGGAGATTTACATGCGGTGCGACGATTCGGTGACCCGTGTCCTCGAGGGTCACCCGCGTCCGATGCGCCGCGCTAGAGGATACGCGCCGCTGCCGGTTTTTCTTCGCGACCCGGCCCCCCCGGTCCTCGGCACCGGGGCCGAGCTTAAGAACACCGTCTGCCTTACGCGCGGCAGGGAAGCTTTTCTCAGCCAGCATATAGGGGACCTGGAAAACCTCGAAACACTGCGCTCCTTCGAGCATTCAATCGCCCACCTGGAACGGATCATGGAGATCGAGCCGAGCCTTATTGTTCACGACTTGCATCCCGACTACCTGAACACCCAATGGGCGCTGAAACGGCAAGACCTCCCCAGGATGGCCGCCCAACACCATCACGCCCATATTGCCGCAGTAATGGCAGAGCGTGGGCTCGAGGGGCCCGTGATCGGTCTTGCGCTGGACGGGACCGGTTTCGGTACTGACGGGACGATTTGGGGCGGTGAAATCCTTCGCGTGGATAACCTCGGATTTGAACGGCTTGGCCATTTCCGGCTGGTCCCTCTGCCCGGTGGCGCCAAGGCCATAAAAGAACCTTGGCGCACGGCGCTTAGCTATCTCTGGAGCATCGACCCGGATGACGTCGAGCGCAGGTATGCCGACTTACTGACTGTCTGGCCGAAAAGGGAAGTAGGGAGCAGGAAGCAGGGAGCAGGGGATGCAAGGGTGATTTTGCAGATGCTCTCCCGGCGGTTGAATTGCCCGCTGACCTCTTCGTGCGGCAGGCTTTTCGACGCCGCGGCCGCTCTTTGCGGGGTACGCCTGTTTGTCAATTACGAAGGGCAGGCGGCAATCGAACTCGAACAGGCGATCGAACCGGATGACGGACATTATGAAGGCAGATTGGAAACCGGTCGGGAACCCTTTCTAATCGACCAGTTCCCAATAATGGAGGCCCTTATCGAAGATGTGAGACGCGGGATCCGGGTGGGTAAAATCGCCGCGCGCTTCCACAATGGAGTAATTCGAATTCTTCTCGAGGCTGCAGTGATTGCCGCCGCAAGAACAGGCCTCAATCGTATCGCCCTTAGCGGTGGAGTTTTTCAGAACGCCTATCTTTCGGAGCGCTTGGAAAGGGATCTTTGCAGGATGGGCCTGGAGGTTTACGCCCATATCGAAGTTCCAGCCAACGACGCCTGCATTTCTCTCGGCCAGGCGTGGATTGGCGCCCAAAAGATGCTCGCGGCGAATTGATTATAGGTCCTATTTTGAACTTCAAGGAGCCTATCCAAATGAAATACCTCGATGAGTACAGAGACCCTCAACTGGCGAAAAGCCTCATCGAAAGACTTCGACACAGACATTTTTCCAAGGCCGAGATCAGGCTTATGGAAATCTGCGGCACTCACACGGTCGCCATCTTCAGGTCCGGCATGAGACAGCTTCTGCCGCCGGAGATAAAACTGATCAGCGGCCCCGGCTGCCCCGTGTGCGTGACGGCGAACGAAGACATAGACAGGGCGATATGGCTTGCTCAGCAACCCGGGGTGATTACGACAACTTTCGGAGACCTGGTGCGGGTGCCTGGTTCGTCTTCATCGCTTCATATCGAGAGGAGCAGGGGGGCTGATGTTCGGATCGTTTATGCAACGCTGGACGCTCTCAAGATCGCCCGTGACAACCCGGACCGCCAGGTCGTATTCATAGGCATTGGGTTCGAGACCACAGTGCCGACTATCGCTGCGTCGGTCCAGCAGGCTTCGAAGCTGGGGGTGAATAACTTCTCGGTCTTCTCGGCCCACAAGCTGCTTCCACCGGCGATGAGAGCGATCCTCGAGGCTCGCGAGGTCAATCTGGACGGGTTTATATGCCCGGGGCACGTCAGTATAATAATTGGCGCCGGCGCATACCAGGAAGTCGTAGACAATTATAAAGCGCCTTGCGTGGTTACCGGCTTCGAACCTCTGGACATTTTGCAGGGCATCTCTCTTCTGATCGACCAGGTCGAAAGCGGGCGGGCTGAAGTTGAGAACCAGTACCGCCGGGCTGTTACCTGGGAAGGAAATTCTGCGGCGCGCAAACTCATTGACGAGGTCTTCGTACCTGAGGATTCCACTTGGCGCGGGATCGGGATTATTCCGAAAAGCGGACTCGGCTTTCGTCCGGGGTGGAAGAAGTTCGACGCGACCGACCGGTTTTCGATGCCTGCGATCACGGTGAAAGAGCATCCGGGGTGTAAGTGCGGAGAGGTTCTCCGGGGAGTAATGACCCCGCCGGAGTGCGGCCTTTTCCGCAAAATCTGCTCGCCGCAGGACCCCAAAGGACCATGCATGGTATCCGGCGAGGGAACCTGCGGGGCGTACTACAGATACCATAACGAATGATGGCAAAGGGATTTGCTGCGGTGATTCATGTCCCCGAGGGACACTCTAAACCATGAAAAGAACCGTATCAGGGTGGGCAAAAGGCCTAATCAAACTCAATCTCTACGCTTCGCGAGATGGAGCGCAGCTCACCAAGCCTTTTCCAGACAGTATTGCGAAGGACCAAATGGTAAAACAGGAAAAATCGAAAGCAAATAGTTCGGTTCTCTGCGTTCTCTCCATGACCTGTCTACGACCAGCTTCTGCGGTGGAGTTTTAGCGATATGGACCCAGGACTTATTCAGCTCGACCAGGGAAGCGGCGGGCGCGCGATGCACGAACTGATTGATTCCCTTTTCGTAAGCGCCTTCAATAACCCGCTCCTCGCCGAAAGAAACGACAGCGCCGTCTTTGAAATCCGGGGTTCACGTTTAGCCATGACCACGGATTCATACGTTGTTGATCCCATTTTTTTCCCGGGAGGCAACATCGGGAGCCTTGCCGTGCACGGGACAGTGAACGACCTTGCCATGCGTGGCGCTAAGCCGCTCTACATTACGGCCGGCTTCATCCTTGAAGAGGGGCTTGATTTCGGCGATCTGAAGAAAATAGTCCTGTCGATGGCGGAGGCCGCCCGACAGGCCGGCGTGCAGGTGATCGCCGGCGATACCAAGGTAGTGCCGAGGGGCAAGGCCGACAAGCTGTTCATCAACACTTCCGGAATCGGAATCGTCCCGGATGGAATTCACATTTGCGGGCAGAATGCCCGCCCGGGTGATCTTGTACTTATTAACGGCACGATAGGCGACCACGGTATGGCGGTGCTTTGCAAACGGGAAGGTCTTGCATTCGAAAATGAGATCGAAAGCGACGCTGCAGCCCTTAACGGACTGGTCGACCTGATGCTGGAATCCTTTGCCGGAATCCACGTCCTTCGAGATCCTACAAGGGGTGGCGTGGCGACGACCCTAAATGAGATAGCCGAACAATCCGGGGTGGGCATCCGGCTGTTCGAGGAGGCGCTTCCCGTTCGGGAAGACGTCATAGGCGCGTGTGAAGTGCTGGGACTTGACCCGCTTTACGTGGCCAATGAGGGGAAAGTCCTGGCGGTTGTGCCTGCGCAGGGCGCCGGCGCCGTGCTTTCGGCCATGAAGTCACATCCGTTGGGGCGAGCTTCATGTCTCATAGGGGAGATCGTTTCCGATGATCCGGGAAGGGTCTTTCTGCGTACCCGGATTGGGGGCCACCGCCTCGTCGATATGCTCCGGGGCGAACAGCTACCGCGTATCTGCTGACTCGAGCGTTTTCCAGCTCCAAGTGTAGTGAACGCTTATGATTCGGAATAACCGATGCTTATAAGACCAAAATCCTTATCTGGCAAGAGAGGGGACAAATGCCTCCTGTGCGGAAAAGGTCTGGATGACATTTCAGGTTGCATAGGCATTTGCCCCTCCTGTGTCCGAAATCGGCCGGACGAGAGCAGGGGCCGAATCGAACTGATTCACGCCGAGTCCAGAGAGATGTTCGGTCTGCCCGTCCGTCCCGCAGCTAATCCTGATGGAATCGACTGCACGCTCTGCTTTCATCGCTGCAGGCCGGGAAAGAATCAGAAAGGGTACTGCGGGGCCAGACATGGGAGCAAATCGAGTATGCGAACCGATGGCCGGTCGCGCGCGCTTGTTTCCTATTACTACGATCCTCTCCCTACCAACTGCGTTGCCGACTGGGTCTGCGCGGGAGGCACCGGCGCGGGATATCCCCGGTTCGCCCATGATTGCGGCCCGGAAGTGGGTTTCTACAACTTGGCCGTTTACTTTGAAGCCTGCAACCTCAACTGCCTGTATTGCCAGAACTGGTCATTCAAAAAAGTCCAACTCTCGCCCAAATGGACAAAGCTCGATACCCTGGAAAAGGCTGTAAACGATACTACAAGCTGTATATGCTTTTTCGGCGGTGACCCGGGCCCGCAACTCCCGTTTGCCATTAGCCTCAGCAAGGCGGCGCGAATGAAAAACCCTGACGGAATTCTTCGAATCTGCTGGGAAACCAACGGCGCTGTGGACCCTTCCGGACTCAAGGAGATGACCAACCTGTCCGTGCAGTCCGGCGGGTGCGTAAAGATCGATCTCAAAGCCTGGAACCCCGGAACCCACCGCGCTCTTTGCGGATGCGATAACTCAAAAATACTGGACAATTTCGCCAGGGCCGCCGAGTGGTCTTTAGAACGCTCGTCTCCACCTGCGCTGATAGCCAGCACCCTTCTTGTGCCGGGTTACATTAACGAGGATGAGGTGTACGGGTTGGCCTCCTTTATCGCTGGGATAGATCCCGATATGCCTTATGTGCTCCTCGCCTTCGCTCCGCAATTCCTGATGGACGACTCGCCAACCACCTCCGCCGCCCAGGCCCGTGCCTGTCTGGAAGCCGCAAAACAGGCCGGCCTCACCCGCATTCGCCTCGGCAACGAGCACCTTCTTTGTTGACCCTTGAACTTGGTCTTAGACGGTCTCCCTGCCACCATGACTAAATGAGCCAATCTGTGAATTGCGGCGATAGTTCCGGCAAAATGTGTGTCCCTCTTGACAAAACGAATCACCAATCATTATTTTCCAAAAACCATGTCGATGTATTCAATGTTACAGATCTTGGTATATCTACACGCATGCGTTTCAGAATGCTGATATTTCTCTGCTTTATGTAAGTAGTAGCATATAACAAGGGCAAGGAAAGTTGCTCTGTTATGTCGATGGGGATTGGGACCGGCACAATCAGGCAGTCCGCTCGCGGTCCAGAGGTGTCTTTCATAACAAAGCAAACCTATAGTTGTTACGGGCAGCTATTGCCTGACCAGAGAGGGGGGTGATTTCGCTAAATTAATGATTTATGTCGCCATTCGATACTAAAAGTCGAAGAACCGTTCTAAGATTTTTTCCCCATTAAGATGATAAAGGAGATATTAAAATGAAGAGTCTCAGCCGGTATTTTGCCACTTCTTTAATCGTTTTTCTGTCGATCGGCATTTTCGCTTTCGTTGGACTTCTGCAAGCTGCGGACAGCGACCAGGCAATCAAGGAAGGTCAGAAGGCGATGGTGGAAGGCGCAAAGAAGATGATGGATGGAAACAAGATGATAATGGAAATAATGGGCAAAAAAGGAGTGAAAGACCCAGACCTGATGTCGTCCGAAAAGATGATGACTGAGGGCTATAATATGATAACCAAAGGTGACAGCATGATGACCGGGAGCACAATGCCCGAAGGCAAGGCAATGGTGAAAAGTGGCGCAAAAATGATGCTGGATGC
>JBKQTS010000076.1:0-4821 GCA_052143075.1 Syntrophobacteraceae bacterium
CATCCGGAAACCCCGGATTAGACACTAGCGGTTTTCGATTCGGAAAGGAGGCATTTTTCGTCCTGGCAAGGAAATCAAGGGGTTGCGCGGAGGCGTACATGGGTACGCCGCACAAGAAACCCCGAAGATTGACGCCGCCAGGGGGGAAAAGGACCCTTTCCGGACGGAAACTATCTAAGCAACTGGTTTGCGATGATGATCCGCTGAACCTGATTTGTCCCTTCATAGATCTGGGTGATCTTCGCGTCCCTCATCATTCTCTCGACGGGATATTCTCTCGTGTAGCCATAACCTCCTAAAACCTGCACAGCATCCGTAGTGACCTTCATCGCCACATCCGAGGCATACCACTTCGCCATGGAGGCGATCTTCGGGATATCCGGATGGTTCGGCTCGGTGTCAATCATGGCGCCGGAGCGATAGACGATGGTTCTAGCTGTTTCAATGCCAAGAGCCATTTCAGCGAGCATCCACTGCATGCCCTGGAAGGATGCCAGGCTCTTGCCGAACTGAACGCGTTCCTTCGCGTGCGCGACCGCGGCATCGAAGGCCCCCTGTGCAATGCCGAGGGCCTGGGCGGCTATGTTAGGCCTGGAGAAATTAAAGGTGGTCATGAGGGTCTTGAAGCCACTGCCCTCAGGACCGATCATGTGCTCGTCGGGCACGAAGCAGTCATCGAAAAAAACCGGCCGGGTGTCAGAGCCCCGGATGCCCAACTTGTGCTCCGGCTTGCCGATGGTCATGCCCCGGGCGTCTTTTTCCAGGACGAATATGCTCATCCCCCTGTTACCTTTTGATTTGTCCGTGTAGCAGATCACCACCATGATTCCCGCCACGCCGGCCTCGGTGATGAAAATTTTAGAGCCGTTCAGGCGCCAGCCTCCATCGGTCTTTGTCGCCGTAGTCTTCATGCTGGCAACATCGGAGCCGGCATCGGGCTCGGTGATGGCCATGCAGCCGGGGCACTCGCCGGTGGCCAGCCGGTAAAGCCACTTTTTTTTCTGCTCTTCGCTGCCTGCGATCATGAGGGGTTCGCTTGCGAGGGCCTGATTCGTCAGGATCACCGAGGTGGAGGCACAGGCACGAGCCGTTTCTTCCACCGCAAGCAGAAGCGCCAGTTGTCCGGCGCCGGCTCCGCCATATTCCTCGGCAACATTGACACCGAGCAGACCGTTGTTTCTCAGGATTTCGAAGTTCTCCCATGGGAATGTCTCAGCGGCATCGATCTCCGCCGCCTTCGGCGCAAACCGCTCCAGGGCAATCCGCCTGATGGTGTCTCGTAACATGATTTGCTCGTCAGATAATCTGAAATCCATTCTGGATACTCCTAATAAGTGTGATCAACCGGTTTGCGTGCATCCATACCCAGGGCGGCGTCCGCGAGGCGCGGGACTGACCCGGGGCTGACTTATCAAGCCCCTTCGGGTCAAAAATCCAACTCACAGGCACTCGTTTGCCGAACAAGCAAAAAAAAGAGAAGCATTGGGGGCCCCCGGGGTCCTCAATGCTTCTCAATCAATCAAATGAAACCTCATTGTTTTCAGCCTGACAAAGAGATCAGCCTTCGCAAATCTCGAAATCGCCCGCACCCCAGCAGGTTTCACACTGTCGGTCTTCGAAGTGGTCGTAACCGCTTCCATCGCAGGCATGGCAGAATGCTCTGATGCATCGCTGGATATCGTCGAGATTCATTTCGAGCTCCCTTCCTCTAGTATGATTTTTTTCCAAGTAAACGTAGTCCATACTTTAATGACTGTAAACTGGCGGTCAAGTGAGTGAAGCCTTTTTTTGATGAAAGTTTCAACCATACAGCCCTCCGGCCCTGAACCCGGCAACCGATCTCCAACCCCGCTGAAGGCGGATCAAACAGCGTTGAGCCCACTTGCCAAAGGTGGCCGAAGAGCATACCTTTTCGCCTATGAATATTTATAGTCTACGAATTGTTATCGGGATAACGGCAGCGTTTAAAAATTTGGCCGGGTGCACACGCAAGCACGGGCATAATGCCTTGAGTGAAGAAATGACAGGCAGCGGAGGAGATAGATAATGCAGACACAAAGTCAAGAAAGTGAAGCCAAAAGGCTTCACTTGCATTATAGGACACCCTTTTTAGGCCCGCCTGCTGCTGTTTCCCGCGATTTTCTCGAATTTTTGGTTCCTCTGCACAAGGAATTCACTCCGCGACAGCAGGCTCTGGCCGCAAAGCGCGCCCGCGTGCTGGCCGAAGCGCATCAAGGCAAGCTTCCAAACCACCTTCCGGCTTCAGAGGCCACGACCGGCAGATGGAGAATCGAACTTCCAGCGTGGTGTCAGGACCAGAGAAACCAGATGACCGGTCCGGCTGACGATGCCGAGCTGGTGGTCAAGATGCTGAATTCGGGCGCACCGGGCGTGATGCTGGACCTTGAAGATTCCATGGCAAATGATTGGTGCAAAATGGAAATGGGGGTCAATAACATCCTGGAGGCACTCAGGGGCGAACTGAGCTACCTCGATCACAAGCACCAAAAGACCATGGGGATCAATCCGAGCAGCACGGTCATATGGCTGAGGCCGCGCGGGTTGCATATGAGCCAGGCAGGGGTTTTCCCGGACCGGGGCGAGAAGATTGCCGCGTCCCTGTTCGATATGGCCGCAATTGTTTACGGCATTAATCCTGATGAATTGAAACATCCTCTATCGTTCTACATTCCGAAAACCGAATCCGCCGAAGAGGGGTTGTGGTGGCGGGATGTTTTCCGGGCGCTCGCCAGGGCAAAGGGTCTACCGGCAGATTACATCAAGTGCATGGCGCTCGTTGAATCTCATCCCCTGGCCTATCAAATGGAGGAGTTTGCATTTAACCTCAGGGACCATATTCTGGGGTTAAACCTGGGCCGTTGGGATTACATGGCAAGCCTGATCCATTTCAATCTCTATGCCCCGGCGTGGGTTTTGCCGGACCGGAACACGATTCCCCATAACGTTGCCTTTTTTCAAAATCTTCGCGATTTGCTGGTCGAGATCTGTCATAAACACGGACTGCTCGCCATTGGCGGTATGACCGCCCTCTACCCAAGCAGGACCGATCCTGACCTCAATGAGCGCGCCCTCAAAATACTTGCGGAAGACAAGAAGAACGAGGCTGATTGCCTGATGGACGGTGCCTGGACAGGTCACCCCGACCAGAATGAGATCGCAGTGCGGCAGTTTCCGAATCCCAATCAGCAATTTGCCAGGAAGAGTTCCGCCGAACGTTATGCTGACCTGAGGCCTGCGCCGGCAGGGATCGGAAGAATTACTCTGGACGGCACTCGAGCGGCTGTGCGCACCGTCATCCGATATCGAAACGGCGTATTGAACGGGAAGGGAGCGAGCCTGCTGGACGGATACATGGAAGACCTCGCCACGGACCGCATCTACCGTTTGATGATTGCCCAGCGCACCATTCACAGGAACGAGGTCAAATTGGCCGACACAAACGGCAATCCGGTCGAACTGACGCCCGAACTGGTCAGCAGGCTTTTCGACGAGCAACTCGACCGTCTGCTCAACGAGCTGCCGCCGGGAAGCGGACAAAGCGAAATGGGAAAATACCGGCAAGCCCGGCAGATAAGCGAGGAGATGATTGTGCGCCATCGGTTCAGCCCGTCATAGCGGGCATCCGATGATGCAAATCGGATAACAAAAGGTCATTGCGCATGAGTGTGCGCTAAGGAGGTTATAAATAAATGATTGCTGATGATCAAAATCGAGAATCCATTCCGCAGTGGAACGAGTATGAGCGCTGGAAGGGCATAGAGCGCCCTTATACGGCCGAGGATGTGCTACGGCTGCGGGGCTCCATCCGAATCGAATACACCCTGGCAAACGAAGGCGCCCGCAGACTTTGGGGACTGCTCCATGCAGAGCCTTTCACTGCGGCCCTTGGCGCTTTGACCGGCGCGCAGGCCGTACAGCAGGTCCAGGCTGGATTGAAGGCCATATATGTAAGCGGATGGCAGGTTGCCGCCGATAACAACAGCATTGGCCATACTTATCCCGATCAAAGCCTTTATCCCGTAGACAGCGTCCCCAATCTGGTGCGAAGAATCAATAATGCGTTTATGAGAGCCGACCAGATCGACCATATGGACGGTAAAAAAGGGCCGTACTGGTTTGCGCCTATCGTTGCCGACGCAGAAGCCGGTTTCGGAGGGATTTTGAACTCATTCGAGCTTATGAAGGCAATGATCGAGGCCGGCGCGGCAGCGGTTCATCTCGAAGACCAACTTTCATCGGCCAAAAAGTGCGGGCACCTGGGAGGCAAAGTAATAATACCGACCTCCGAAGCGGTAAAGAAGCTTATAGCCGCAAGACTTGCCGCCGATATCTGCGGTGTGCCGACAATACTCATTGGCAGAACGGATGCCAATTCCGCGACACTGCTCGCCAATGACGTAGATGAAAGAGATCGTCCTTTCATAACGGGTACAAGAACGGCTGAAGGTTTTTTCACCGTCAGGAACGGAATCAAACCGTCCATAGAACGGGCGTTAGCCTACGCTCCTTATGCGGACATTCTGTGGTGCGAAACATCGGAACCCGATCTCGAGGAGGCCGAAAGGTTTGCAGAAGCGGTCCATGCCTCATATCCGGGCAAGCTGCTGGCCTATAACCTTTCACCCTCCTTTAACTGGAGCGCGAAGCTGGATAAATCAGCCATAGCCGAATTTCAAAGTAAGCTCGCCTCCTGCGGGTACAGGTTTCAGTTCGTAACGCTTGCCGGTTTTCACTCGATTAATCTCGGGATGTATGAACTTGCCCGGGATTTCAGAGAGAAAGGGATGAGCGCCTATTCAC
>JBKQTS010000077.1:0-10423 GCA_052143075.1 Syntrophobacteraceae bacterium
CTTGTCAGACAACTCCGACACGACATAACAGTTGATTATTTCCAAACCTAACGCTAGTGGCCGATATGCGGCCAAAAGTGTCAGGAAAAGTGACCAAGGGGCGCTAGGAAGACTCATGCTCCGCCTCGATGTATACGAGCGGGCGAAGAATACCAACATTCGACGTGAGATAGCAGCAGCCGTCCATATGCAGGTCGCTTGCGCAGGCCATCTGAAGAACCCATCTTCGCGTAACGCGAGAGAGGTAACTTTCTCGCAAGAGATCCCCAACCTGTATCAGTTTAGCGATGAATTCTAACCATAGAATGCCTTGTCTGACAATCATCGCCGCAGCACCTGGACAATTACTCTCTATAGGTTAAGAGTTGCCTCGGGGGTATGAGCCATAAGTAGTAGAAATGGTCCAATTACCACCGACCTCCGCAGTCCTCAATGCGGCCAGCAAGGGACTCAGGAGAAAATCTCGCGGAAACAATCGAATGGACCGCACCTATTCTGGCGCTAGCAAGCGACTTGAGACAGCCCGTGAAGGTTCACAAATCTGACGGACATGGAAAGGTTTATTGTGCACTTGTGAAGTCAATGATCAGGAGGAGAGATACATTAACCCCGCCACACAGGTTAAAGTGCGGCGGAGTCACAAGACTATGGTTCAAGATCGATTATTTCACAGTGGCCCCGCCACCAGAAGCGGCCCCAAACCGGGGATCCAAAAGAACGCGGAACCGAACAAAAGTCCCCACAGCCCGCCCCAGAAAGCGCCTGTTTTACCCCACACTTTCATCCGGTGGCCGACATTGTAGTAGCCGACCACATGCTCATCTGTGTGATAGTCCTTCCCCACCACTGAGAGCTTCTTCATGTCAAAACCAGATTTCTGGAGCTCTTTGACCGCTGCTTCGGCCTCGGTGTGGGTCTTGTAGATTCCAACGATTGCGTTCTGTTTGCTCATTTCATTCCTCCTGTTGTGTTTTCAAACAGTTATTTGACCGGATGAATCTGAAACTTTCGATGTAATCCCAAGGTGTTACCATCTTCGAACACATTGCTGAGCGCAAGACAGTACGGCGCGTTTTTCATACGGAGGGAATCAGGTTCTTTTGCCTCAGGCGGCCTTGACAGCTTCCATTCATCTGTGCTTGGCGCAAATCAGGAAAGATAGCTTGCCAAGTCCTTCATGGCCTTCACAATATCATCCATTGCCTCGTGTATTCCTTCACCGTAAAGATCTGCTCCCCGGTGTTACTTCCTTCTTGAACTTCTCCTGAACCTCAGACTTGAGTTTTTTTAATCTTTGAGCATGTTCATCAAGTTGGGCTCGGCGCCTTTCCTCAATGTCTTTGCTGATCTCAGGATTAATTCGCTGGAGGAGTTCATCGGCCTCAGCCAGTATCCGTTCGATGTCTTCGTCTTTGAAAGTCTTTTGCATGATGTTGCCTTTCTGCCGGACTATCAGCTTTCATTTCATAAAATATAGGGATGAGATGCTCAACTGTCTTTACCTGCAAAGGATTTGCATCAATCCAGCGATACTTCACCATCCGAATCAAAGAATATGTACCTCTCGCATATCCTCCGGTAGTGATGGCCATATATCGCAAGAGTGAAGGCCAATGACAGCAGCCTTGGCTTGCGGATCAAGGTCCAGAACAGCAGATACAAGTACTGGAGACGTTCTTTGCCGCAAACCCCCAACCAAAAGCCTGATCGGAAGACCGCAAGGCACCGCGGGACATCCACGGGGCTTCTGATTCCAGGCGCCCTGAGCTCTTTAAGGAAAGTTCTGACCCGCCGGTAGAAACTTTTGGGAGAGTAGATCTGTTTCATAATCGATCGGTATTCAACTAAAAGCTTATTCAGCCCCATTTTAGGGATGATATTGGTCGTTCCGTCAACGTTATCTCCGGAAAACGCACTAACTACCCGGTTTTCTCTTTGGAGTCGATCAAATAGCCGTGTTCCCGGAGCGGCCTGGAGGATCCCGACCATTGCGGTCACAATTCCGCTTTTCTTAATGAAATCGATTTGCCGCTGGAAGGTAGAGTGCGAATCGCTGTCAAATCCGACAATAAAACCGCCCATTACCTCTAAGCCGGCACGCTGTATTGGCGCCGGTCGAAAAGGGAGCCAAAATGGCCGGTGGAAAGGGGGCCAGGGTTGGATGAGCGCATACCTCAGCGTCTCCGGTCCAGCGGCTCATGGTGGGGAAATAGAGTTTGATCAACGAGGAAAAAGGTTAATCTATAAGGCTCCTTGTTTGGGTCAGTTGAGACTTTGGTTCCGGACAGGCTGGGAGATCGGAAAAAAATTTTCACACCCGGGGGCCAGGAAACCCTCTCTCCAGACAAGGATAGAACCCAAAACCTCAACGGCAGCAATCGTGATCCAAAGTATAGGAATTAAAGCCATCGAAGTAAAAGAATTTCGCTTGCGCGAAGAAGGCAAGAAAAAACTACGAAGAAGAACTGGTGGCACCCTTTGGACCGGACAGACTGGGTCGCTTTTTCACCGATCAAAATGGCTCACTTTCTGACCGGCCCCGATACGCTGGATAATTTTGACGTTTTGAAGGAGATCCCGGTTCTTGTTCTGGGTTTTATGACACTCCGTCAAGCATGCCTCATCGGGCGACTCGATGCCGACAAAGACGGAATCGAAGCCGGCTTTGAACATCAGGTCCAAAAGCTCCGGGTCATCGGCCAGATCGATGGAAGCTTCCGTAAAAAATGCGCATCCCTTTTTGTCTTTTCGCCAATCGATCAAGGCAGGAAGCAACTGTGTCTTAAGGTATCGCTTATTTCCGATAAAATTGTCGCCAACGAAAAAAATGCTATTACGCCAACCTGCATCATAAAGACGATCCAGCTCTGCGATTACCTGTTGAGACGTTTTCAGGCGCGGTCGATGGCCAAAAAGGACCGTCACATTGCAGAATTCGCAGTTGAACGGACAGCCTCTCGAAAACTGAATGCTCATAGAGGCATATCGTTTCATTGGTATCAAATCCCAAGAAGGGATGGGGGTGTGATGAAGATCGCAGAAACCGGAAGCCCTGTAGACTCTTTTGAGACACCCGTTGTGCAGGTCCTCAATGAAAGAAGGTAAAGTGATCTCTGCCTCATCGAGGACAAGATGATCGACATCCTCAAACTCGTCAGGTACCGCAGTGAAGAGCGGTCCACCCGCGATGACCTTCAAGCCCTTCGCCCTGCAACGGGCGATGATTTGCTTCGCCGATTCCTTCTGAACGGCCATGCCGCCGATAAAGGCCATATCCGCCCGTGAAAGGTCATTATCCGTAAGTTCGTCCACATTGACGTCCACGAGGCGCCTTGACCATTCTTCCGGCAACAGGGCTGCTACTGTCAGCAGGCCAAGGGGTGGGAAGGCCGCTTTCTTTCCTATGAAACTTAAAGCGTACCTGAAAGACCAAAACGTATCAGGAAATTTTGGGTAAATCAGAAGAATGTTCATATCCCGAGAATCCTTGATCACCTACAGGCAAACAAACCGGCCCCTTTTGCATCTGGCTCGTTCCTTTCCTGTCTGGAGCATTGACGTTCACACTTGAACTGTAAGTGACACGCCGAGCTGAGAAAGCATCACCGGCAATGGGACATGCTTTCCCGACAGGGTCAGCACCCCCATCCTCTCTCAATTCCATTTGCTGTAACGCCTTGCTTACACAATAGAGGAGCCCTTCCTGTCTTAGCGGTTTAGTGAGGTAATCGATAGCCTGCATGCTAAAACTCGCCTTAATCGTTTCCGTACTAGGATATGCCGTCATGATGATCACGCGGGTTTTGAGGTTTCTTCGCATTACCTGCTGCAGGATATCTATCCCCCATCCGTCATCGAGAACGATATCTGCAAGTATCAGGTCAAATTGTGTTTCATCCATTCTTGCCAGAGCTTCCCGGTAACCTTGAGCAGTGATCACGTTATATCCTTCGGCTGCAAGGAATCTCTGAAAGCTGAACCTGATACTTTCTTCATCATCGATTACGAGTATGTTTGTCTTCATTTTATATCGAAAGCCTCAGGTCCAAGCTGATTGTAATCAGACACGATTCTATAAACAGTTGATTCAGACAGACCGGTATGCACAGCGATTTGCGATAAAGGTCTTGGGTGCACAATGACATTATAGATCACAAGCCATTTTTGCATCGCTAAAAAGCCTGACCTCGTTTGCATCTTTAACTTTATCTCGTCCAATGACAGGTGATCTTCCAGAGTGATTATATCGAATTCCTTCCTTCTTCGATTCGCCATATCCTTCTCCTTTTTAACCTCTCTGAGCCTCAGTTATTATCGACTTATCCCCCGTTTCAAAAGGCCATTTACATGCGTTCGCAATGAGAGGCCAGGCTATAACTCCGAAGCAACAGCGGCAGTATTCGCTTCTTCTTTTGAAACGTCAGCCGCCGCCCCTCATCTATCATGCACGTGGTGAACAGACGAGAAACGCGCGGGATGACTCCGGTCGCGGTTTGCAATAATCAAAATCTGTGCCGAGAAGACAAATGATCTCTCTATTCCATATTGTGAAGGTATAACAATTGGTTAATGCTGAATAGACAGCATGATGATCTATAGCCGGCAGGTAAAAGGGGTGTTGCATGCAACGGAAGCGTTGCACGATTTCTGTGACATGTGCAACACTTCAACATCGGGGTATATCTACAGTGAGGTTGCATCTTTTGATTTTTTGGTAGAGGGTAACACGATATATACCCGGCAAGCGAGTTGCTTTTGCTTTGTTCCAGGCGGTTTTATCGAGGACTTCAAAAATTGCGGGGCTGTGGTGCTCAATTCGGGCAGCGCTCATTAAGTCAGGCGGCAGATGATCGAGTGCGATGATTTTTCGGCGATGGTGTGCTCGATCTCCCTCACATTGCCGGCCTGGAATACTTGAGAAAGGCTTTGAATACATCAGAATATACCGCCTCGGTCATCTTCTTGAATTTGAGGGCAACACTTCCGTTGCATGCAACACTATTTCTATTCGAGTCCACAACCATCGGTTGGTCTTATCTTTCCGTAAGTGTCTATACACATTGACCAAAAGAAAAACTCGACGCTTCTCAATCCGCAGGGCATAAAATTTGCTCTAAGCTGGTGCAGCATAACTCACTTCTCCTTTATCCTGCTCCCCCACCGCCGTTCCGTATTCGATGAGGGACAACAGCTAAGAGTTCAGATGGCGGGACTCGCTTGATTCCGAGGAGGAATGTCAATGAGGAAATGTTTTCGTACAAGCCTTCAACTCATTATTTGTCTCTTGTGCACTTTACCATACTATACCGTTTACGGTTCTCAAGGCCAGCCGCTTCCAGCAGGATCCCAGCTTCCGCAGTTCACCCTTCCTGCGCCGGTCTCACAACAAACATTGAGTTACCTTGGCCTGAGAACTATGGACTCTTACACCGTCTCCCAGATAGGTGCAAAACTTGTCTTTATCGAGATTCTGAGTGCCTTATGCCCTCACTGCCAGGCGAATGCACCCATAGTCAACAGGCTCTACCAGGTGATCCGGAACGACGCTGCTTTGGCCAGGGACGTGAAGATCATCGGTATATGCTGCGGAAGCGACAAAACGCAAATAGATGCTTTCAAAAAGAGCTTCAAGGTATCGTTTCCGTTATTTCCTGACGAGAGTTTGGCCATTGCCCGGGCAGTGGGAGTGAAGGAAACGCCGACCATGGTCCTGGTAACGCACAGTGGCAAGGTGGTTAAGAGCTACAGCGGGGTCATCCAGGACTTCGACCGCTTGCTAAAAGATCTGAGAGAAAACCTCAAAAAGCAGTAGAGCGCAATGACCGAGAACGATTACAAAATGAACATCCTGACGAGAAGCCCAGTCTTCCGGGACTTGCCGAAGGAAGCATTGAACGCAATCACCCGGGCGGTTCAAGATCTGATAGTGCCGCAACATACTATCCTCCATAGACAGGGCGATCCCGGAGATAGCCTCTATATCATCAGTTCAGGCAGAGTGAGGATCTTTGGAAGAAATGAAAAAGGAGTGGAGATTGACCTTTCCATCCAGGGGCCAGGCGATACTTTTGGCGAAATGGCGCTTCTCATGGGAGAACCGATGTCCGCCGATATAGAGGTCCTGGAAGAGACACACTTGATGATCCTCTCAAAAGTTCAGTTTGACCGCATACTGAGGGACTTTCCCGACATCTCCAAAATATTCGTAAAAGAAATGAGGCGCTGGCTTCTCAGGGATGACGAGCGCCATGAGAAGGAAGCCCGCAAAGCCTACAAAGCTTCGCGGATGTCCTGGGTTGATTTTTTTCTGGTCATCGTAATCAGTATTGTTCTTGCGGTGCTTTTCAACTCGACCAATCCCAACGGGATACCTCTTTTCCCTGAATTTCCTGACAGAAGCTCCATTCCTATGGTCAGCCCTTCTGCGGCTATGGAAGAGATTCAGCACGGTGGAACGCTCATCTTGGATGCCATGCCGGCCAACTTTTATCAACAACGCCATATCGGGGGAGCTGTCAACATCCCCCTGGGGATTTTCGATATTGTTTACATGATGACCTTCGCCGAAGAAGACAAGGAAAAGAAAATAGTCGTGTACGGTGAAACGATCAGTAAACCCTACGATCTTGAGGTTGCCGATAAACTGCTTCTGCGTGGTTACAGGAATGTGAGGATTCTGGAGGGGGGATTGACGGCCTGGGAGAACAGAGGGTATCCGGTGGAGGAGAGGGCAAAGAAATGATTTGGTCTTGTCTCAGACGAGTCGCTATGAGCAAGTATACGGCTTTTGTGCTCAGGATGTGCGTTGGCTGTTTTTTCCTCTATGCGAGTACGAGCAAGATTCCATACCCGGCTCAGTTCGCCGAAGCAACGGCGAACTATCGGCTCGTGCCCCAATGCTGCCTCAATTTGGGGGCGGTCATTTTGCCGTGGCTCGAGTTTGTCTGCGGGCTGTTCCTCATCGTCGGCTTCCTGTCGAGAGCTTCCGCAATACTCATTGGATTCATGATTGTCCTGTTCAACATCATGATCCTGATCAACATGTACTGGGGTGCGCCCATAACTTGCGGGTGCTTCGATACGGTGGGTGAACCCATTGGCTGGAAAAAAATCACTGAAAATGTCGTTATGCTGATCTTCACCATCCAGATCTATTATTTCGATCGGCTCTTCACTTTTCGAAGGGGAGGACTGTCAGATCCCGCAAAAATCATGGTTACTTCTGCTGCTGCCTGGAGATAGGTCGCACCATGCCGATGGAATCAAGATCTAACGCTCGTATGCGGGTGCTACGACTATGTCTGCTATTGATCCTCATGGTTTCATGAAGTAATGCAACGCTTCTGTTGCATGCAACACTTTTTCTCCTCAAATCCACAACCTTCGATGGGTCTCACTTTGCCATAACCCTTTATACACATTAGCTAAATTCAAAACGCAACGCCTCTGGATCCACCGGGCATAGAATTTGCGTAAAGATGATACAACTCTACCCGGTAAGGATTCAAACTCCGGGTAATGTTATTTTGGCCTGGAAGGATAAACACCTTCGAAAAAAGCTGTCGGTTCAAAGAAAGGATATCCGGAAAGGCTGAAAAAGAACCAGGGGCGCTGAAAAATCCGAGGCACTAAATCTGATAGCGATTCGATGAGTTCTGTTGGGCAGACCTCTCTTTACCTGGAGTTTCTGATGATGATGAAAAATGATAGAAGCGATAAAGGTTCCGAAGATCTCAGAAAGCGAGCTGAGGAAAGCCTGGAACCCGAGCCCGACAGACCGGGTGATATGTGCATGGATGAGGCAAACTCACTCATTCATGAACTGCGGGTGCATCAGATCGAACTCGAAATGCAAAACGAAGAACTCCGGCGAGTACAAAACGACCTCGAAACTTCACGCTCACGATATGCCGACCTCTACGATTTTGCTCCTGTCGGCTACCTCACCCTGAATAAACAAGGCCAAATCGTTAATCTCAACCTGACCGCGGCAAGGCAGCTTGGGATTGAGAGAGGGCGTCTGGTTAACAAGCATTTTCAATATTTCGTTTTCCCGCCGGATAAAAAGGAATTTCATTCCCACCTCAAAGCGATTCTTGATAAGCGTGAAAGGCAGATCGCTGAAGTAAGATTGTCTCCGATAGGCGGGGGACAATTCTATGCACGGCTCGAAAGCGTATACATGGATGGGGACGACGGCACCGGGCTTTGCAGGACCAATATGAGTGATGTCACTCTGTGCAAAAAGGCAGAACAGGTTTTGCTAAACGCCCATGGCGAACTGGAGCGAAGGGTAGACGAGCGAACAACTGCACTTGAAAAAGCCAACGAAGAACTTCGGCAAATTCCATCAAAGCTCATAGCGGTTCTAGAGGAAGAGAGGAAAAGGCTTGCCTCCGAACTCCACGACAGTATCGGGCAGACACTTGCCGCTGTTAAGTTTTGGGTAGAGATGACCTTGAAGCTCAAGGATGCAGGTGATTGCAATGCTGCGTTGAACCACCTGGAGCAATTTGTTCCGATTCTCCAGCGCTCAATTGAAGAAACCAGAAGTATCTACATGGGCTTGCGGCCCTCGATGCTGGACAGTAAGGGGCTTTTGGCCACACTTGAGTGGCTGCGTCAGGAATGCATGAAACTTTACCCCGAACGGCACATTGAGCTTGAGGCTGGAATTGCAGAAGTGGCAATCCCTCAAAACCTGAAGGTAAACATCTTTAGAATCGCCCAGGAGGCACTGAACAATATTGCTAAGCACAGCAAGGCGGTGTGGGTTAACATTTCGCTCTCGAAAAACGGGGGTGAAATCGAGTTGGTCGTTTCTGACGATGGTGTGGGCATGGATTTGGACATAATCATGCAGACCAGTACCGCTTCGAGTCTTGGCCTTACCAGCATGAGAGAAAGAGCAGAACTGACCGGAGGAAGCTTCGCGATTGAGTCCACTCCTGGTGAAGGGGCAACCATCCGAGCTTATTGGCCTATTTAAGCTGAGGATTAACCCATTCTCAGGTCTTTATCTCTTCTCGAGACATTTTTCTTCGACAGGCTCCTAGCAACGATCAGATCCACATATCTTAGCAATTTTCTCCTTTAACATCATCGACAGGTGGTCAAATGAGCTATTCGCTAATATTGATTGGAACTGGCTGCGATAGTTGGACACCAGACTCACTCCCTCAACAGCGATATCGTATACCTTCCAGTTCCCATCCTTGAGGTGTAGGTAATAAGCAAGAAAGACCGGGCTGCCCTGGTCCCTTACAAGTGCCTCGACGACGACATAATCTTGGTTTATTGTCCTGTGATTGTAAGTTAGCATTTGTTTAGCATATTTTTCGAGGTCTCCTATGTGTGTGTTAAAGAGCAGCTTGCTGAAGTCACGCGTAAATTCCTGCTGCGTTTCGGGGGGCAGACTTTGCCATCGTCGTCCCACGGCGAGTCTGGCTATCGCCTCAAAGTCAAAGTATCCACCGACGACCATTTGAATTTGTTCCCTGCGAGCTCGGGTATCTTGAGGGTACTGCGTGAGTATTTTGAGGATCTGGTCCGTACCGGTTTGGACAACTGCCTGCGGATTCTCGGCCGCTATAGCCTGTGAGCCCCACAAACAAAGACAAACCACCAAGATGAGCGTTTTGGAAATGAAACGTTTGCTCATCAATCCAATTTGTGAACTAGCTACAAACATTGACTTTTCTCCCATCTCCAGAGACAGTCGGCAATATTTGAATGTCCCGATTACCTTCTGAATCTGCATTATAAGGAAATGTGGCTTCTTTGATCCAGCATCCTTTCTGGCATTTTGGGGAACCAGTAAAATGATGGCTAGTTTCGGTCGTTCAACATGAGACCGATCTAAATCGAGATGTCCTTTTTAAGGCCATATACCTCCAGTATCTTGCAGGATAGGTACTCCGGACACTCCGATAAATACAGCGGCCGCGGGCTCACACGACCCCGGCATCCAGCATGCTCTACGGGCAGCGTTCGCAAACCGCCTCGCCCTTGCGGTCGTAATCACGGCAGTAATCTCGCTGCCAGTCGGCGTCATATCGAGGGTCCCATGTCCCCTGCCACTTATAGTCGTTAGGGCTGTCGAATAACTGGACAACGGTCAGATTGTCCATCCATGAACCAGCCGAATACGGCGAACAGGTATTATCGGAATATGTCGTAACCATTACTGGAACGACGAGAAAAAACATCAGGGCGAATAAACCTAATTTTGCGCCACGCATGGAATAAACTCCTTTCTACCCGGATCTTGTCGGATAAATACTCCGGCACTCCGATCCTGCCTTCAACTGACGCGTTATGCTGTCTAACTTTTCTTCTACAGTGACCATCCGGTCATTACCCGCAAACCCGCATGGATGCTGGACCGTTTTTTCAAACGGTCAAAAATGTAGTGCCACAGGAT
>JBKQTS010000078.1:0-32961 GCA_052143075.1 Syntrophobacteraceae bacterium
TGAGGAGCAGAAGAAACACAAGGGGTGAACTGGCCATGGAGAGGACAGCCGGCTCGATGATAGGCTTGGCCCAGTCTGAGACCCCCGCTTTGCCGAACATGGCCGACAGGCCGACTACCACTCCAAAAAAGTTGATGATATCCCAGTTGACTCCGGTTCCAATGTCGGAGATCTTGATGATTCCGAAGAGCATCAGCGCTATGAAACCCATCAATGCAGCCTCGGCCGTCTTGATTCCTGTCCATTTGTCCGTGGAGAAAAGTATGAGGGCCGCCGTGAGAATGAGGCCGCACACGATTTCATTTCTCGTGATTCTACCCAGGGCCGCATACTGTTCCTTGAAGGCCTCGCGACTCAACTGAAGCGTTTCGGCAGGCTTGAAAACGAAATAAAGAAGACCAAGGAATAGAACAGTAATAAAAAACCAGGGAAAAGCCATGTACTGGAACCACATTCCCGGTGTGACAATGGCCCTGATCTCGGGAGGGTAGAACCCCATCATGAAGATACCCCAAAGGGAACCGGTCTGCCAGCCGATGCCGGGGAGCAGGGCGGTTGAAAAGGCGACAAAGCAAATGAAAGCGGAGCCCCTCGAATTATCCGGCAGCCTGCACGCCTCGACAAGGCTGATGGCAATGGGCATGACAATGGCTATCCTCACCGTAATGGATGGCGTGAGGGCTGAGAGGAGCAATCCGATAATGAACCAACTGAACGTCAAACCCAGGTAACTGGGCGTGAAGGTTTTGAGGACAGCATAGGCGATTCGTTTTCCGAGCCCGGTCTTCAGCAGGGCGAATCCATAAAAGAGTGCAGGGATCAATACCCATAGAGCCGGGGATGTGTATCCCTTGGTGACGACGTCCACAGGGAGTTTCAGCAAGAGTGCCCCGGCAAGGATTATGGCGCCTCCCACAAAGTAGGGAAAAGTCGCGGGCCTGAAGACCCAGAAGGAAAGACCAAGGAGCGTTACTCCTATCATGCCGTTTCCTTGTGCGGAAAGGCCGGATATGGGTTTTCCAAAAATAAGGAAGGCTGCAATCACGGCGGAAACAATAAGACCCAGTATTATCGGATCAAAACCCGCCGTCTGCTTCCGCCCTGCTTCCAATGCCGCCTCTTTTTCCGACTTACCCATGAGAAAACCTCCGTCGTTGCTTCCAAGTGTTAGTTACCTTTCTATTTCAGGGGACTATATAAGTCTATCATAACGAGGATCGGGACGCACACATGTGAATCCGTATACTTCCGGCTCACCGACCGGCTAAAGGCGAAAAGTGCCCCCCCGGACAGTGGTTGCTTATCGAATGGCCCAAAGGAGAGCCTTATCCCAAGAAATATTGGTTCTCCAATCTGCCCCCGCAGACAGGACTTAGCAGGCTTGTCTTTTTTGCCAAGGTAAGATGGCGGATCAAGCAAAGCTATGAGCAGCTCAAAGAGGAGTTGGGGCTTGATCACTATGAAGGCAGGGGCTATTTGGGACGGCGCCACCATGTCACAATGACCGTGTTGGCATACGGGTTTCTCCTGCGTGAAACCTACGCAGGGAAAAAACTTCTGGGCTGACCCTCCCGAAAGTTGAGCCGGCGGGCCGGCACCACAGATGTCACCAATCTCCATTGTTCTCTGCCTCGCCCGGGAATGCGCTCAACATCTGTCTCCCGCCGCTCCCTCTCTTCCCTCCAGGTTCGAGGGCGATTGCCGCCTGATAACGTCCCAGCCTCTTTTCAAAAAGCTTTTTCACTCTTCCGAAGGCATCTGCGTTTCTCCTGGGGTCGCTTCAAAAGGTTAATCTCTCACGTTTTTCGGATTAACCGGGATCATAAAAAGAATACCGAGCACCGGACCTGCGGACATAATCCACCAGGGCCAATGATAATTATGGGTGACATCGATAGACCATCCCATAACCCAGGGACCTATGATGGAGGCCATCTGAAAGAACAAATTGGATGTCCCGTTAGCCGTTGCCGCATACTGCTGGCCGGCAAACTCAGAAACAAGGACCGTCAGATGAGGATTTCCAAACCAGGAAACGAACCCGAAAATGAACGCCATGACAGAAAGCATCGCGACACTGGTCTGGTAGCCGAAAATAATTGTAACGGGAGCTGTGAACGCCAGAGCGATTATAAGAATGTATTTGCGTTCGCCCAGCTTATCCGAGACCACGCCCGATATGATGGGGCCTAGAACGCCCCCCACGCCGTAGAGAGTCAATATGGTCCCTGCTACCGCCAATGACATTCCCATACTCTTTATAGTAGCAACTGTCCAGGTGGCGGTGCCAAGTTCGCACCACAGGAGGCAGAAGCCGGCGAGTGAAGTCAGGATGAGGTCTTTGCTGCCAAATATAATCTTGAAGCCCTCCATGATACGACTACCCATTTTAGCCGTGCTCGCGGTTTTCACCACCAGATAAACAACTATACCGGCAATGAAGCAGATCACTCCGACCACTTTAAAGACCCCCTGCCATCCTAACAGACCGTTCAAAACCGGAACGAAAAGACCCGCCAGGACGATACCACCGGAAGCCGAAGCAAGCAGAAGACCCATAGCCGTGCCTCGTTCCCTCGCTGGGAACCACTCCATAATGGCTCTGGTGCACGCGGCAAAATCCGCTCCCGCGCCAAGCCCGCAGATAACGCGCAAGGTAAACCCCGAGTCATAGGTGTTGATAAAGCCCATGCCGAAGCTGGCTACCCCCTCGATGAGCAAGCACAACGTGAGTACGAGGCGGACGCCGATGAAGTCGGCCAGTATGCCCGCCGGGATCTGGGTTATGACATAGCCGATGTAGAAAGCGCTCATGAATGCGCCGGCCTGGCTCATCTTCATCCCCAGGATCGGAACAACGACCGGGATAAGGGGCGGCCACGCAAAACGCGCAACGAAAGTGAGAAGGAAACTGAGCACACACATGGACAGAATGACCCATCGGTAAGGTTGCACATCGAATTTGGCCTGACTTGCTACCGCGTTTGTCATTTTTTCTCTCCTCTTTGTTAGAAGAATACATAGGGACGATTTTAATGATAAACGTAGTTTTTTGATGCGAAGGTTCCGGAACGTAAACTGCCGGAATCTTCGGCCCGGGGCCGCCTATGATGGTGTAGCGCCTTTTCAGTCATGACCATCCACCACCGCAAGGGCGGGGGCGGTCTACGTATGCTCCGTCAGCCGGACCACATCGGAGACATTGATCTCCATCATTTTGACGCTGGAAAGCACACGGGCGGCATTCCTTTTCACCGCAGGAAATTGATCTCCCATTTCACTGAGCGCCAGCGCGGCCTGCTTGAGCCGCTGTATCTGCTCGTCGAGTTTTTCAATGTCCGGTTGTACCGTCATGAGTTGTTTCCTCCACTGACACAGGGGACTAATGTACTTTTCTCAGGTCCTTGAACCGTCGGGCTTTCACTTCATAGCGGGGTAACTTGCCCAGGTCGTAAAACTCGATCAAGTAGGCCAGATTGGTTTTGAGCCTGAGCTGGTGTCTCAATTGATCTTCAATCCGCTCGATGTTGTTTTCATTTCCCGGCAGGAGTTCCACCTTGAGGCTGATCGTATCGGTCTCCCCGCGCTTATCAACGATCACTTCATATTCGTCGCCGAGACCCTCTATGCTTCGGACCACGTCTTCAATGGCGACCGGGGCAAGGAGGACGCCCCTCACCTTGGTGATATCGTCCACGCGGCCGAGCACTCCGCCTTTGATCAGCCGAAATGTGCGTCCGCAGGAACACGGGTTTGCATCCCATTCGATCACATCCTTGGAATCGAACCGGACACACGGCATGGCCATCCGGTCCAGCGCAGTGATGATCATCTTTCCACTGCGTCCCGGTTCGTCTATAATTTCTCCGGTTTCAAGATCTTCGATTTCAACCAGGAATAACGCATCGTTAACGTGCATGCCACCCGGCTGGTCCAGACATTCGTATGACCATGCGCCGATCTCCGTGGCGCCGGCATGGTCGAAAACTTTCGCATTCCAGGCCTCTTCCATTCTCCTTTTAGTTGCAGGAACGCTTGCGCCGGGCTCACCGGCACAGGTTATTCTCCTGATCCCCAATGTCGCGGGGTCAATGCCGACCTTATATTTCGCCGTATCTGCCATACCCAGCATATAGGTCGGGGTCCCCATCATTGCGGTGGCTTTGAGTTCCTGAATCTTTAAAATCCTGGCCTGTGTGTCCAACACACCTCCCGGCACCACCTCGCATCCGATCTTTTCAGCGGCATAGTGTCCCGCCCAGAAAGCCACGAAAATATTGTATCCGAAAGGAATAAAGACTCGATCCGAGGGCCTGTATCCCTGCGCCCAAAGAATGAATGCCCAGCTCTCGGCCCACCAATCCCAGTCCTGCATCGAGTCGGCCTGATAAACCGGCTGACCGGTGGTGCCGCTGGTTTGACGAAAATTGCTGACTTCCTCCAGAGGAAGGCAAAGACAGTCTCCATATGGAAAGGGATCTTTGCACTGAATGCACCTCATCATCGATTTTTCCACTTTGGGCACATGGCGGATATCCTTGAATTCCCGGATATCCGAAGGAGTGATGCCGGCTTCATCATAAAGTGACCGGTGAAACCTGGAATTTTCGTACGCCCACCTAAAGATGGATTTGAACTTCTTCAACTGCAGCGCCCGCAACTTTTCCCGTGGCAGGGTTTCCAGTACTGGGTTCCAATAACGTTGATCTGAAATCATGGGTTCATCTCCTTATACTCCCTTGCTGTTTTTCCCCCAATTCATTCCCATTGGTTCTCCCCAACCCACCAATGGCTGGAGTGAATAAATGACCCGGACGGGACCCTTGTTTAGGGACCCCCGGCCTATATCAAGCCGTCCGGATTATCGGCGCGGCCGATTTGTGCGTCCGTGGCACAGAAAAAACAATCAATGAGAAAAGCAGAATCGAACAGACTTCTTCAGAATTGAAACGGCGGATTCGCGAGGATGGGGAAAACGTTCAACGAGATCCATGTGATCGGGATATTGAACGCGAGCGATTGACAAACACCATGCTGCAGGCGGAACCGGATATGGGAAACCGCCTGTCCGGATGCTCTAATCATTCATGCAAATTTCCACTCCTGCATGCGTGTCTTTGGAATTATCAGATAAATTTTTATGTGTTCTCTTTTGCACTTTGCCATCAGGGGTTTTTCAAGGCATGGACCGGCTCTGCATCCTTTTCCGATTGAATGTGCAGAGAGCCCCCGCCAGCCGCAGCAGCCTGTCCGAAACTGCCGTGCGCAACGCCTTCCAGCCGGGAGCGCAGGTCCTTTGCGGCAGCAACCGTTATATCCGCTACCTGCCTGAGTCTTGTCAGTCTCATATTACTTGCGATTCCCACCACCCAGATGGCCATAGGCAGACCGCGCCGATTATGGAGCGCAGCCGCAACTGCGCGGATTCCCGAAAGATATTCTTCGTAGTCTATGGCATACCCCCGGGAGCGGACCCGATGCAACTCGGCCAGATAATCTTCCATGTCGACTATGGAGTGGGCGGTATACTGAGGAAGCCCCCTCTCACCGGCCAATTCCACGATCCGTTCAGCGCTCTCCTGGGACAGGAAAACCTTTCCGGCTGCTCCGGCAAAAAGGGGGATGGTTGTGCCGGCAGGCGCTGATATCCTGAAGGATTCCGTGGCTTCGGCCATTGCCGTGATCATCACGCGTTTGCGAATCCTGACCCCGAGGAACACCGTCGCCTGGACATGGTCCCGGACCCCATCGATGATGGGCTGGGCCAGCCGGCTTACCTTCGCATAGTTCCAATCGGTAAAAGCCAGATCGGCGATCATTGGGCCGAGAAAGAGTTTGTGGGGATCGTCTCCCTGGATGAGCGCCTTTTCCCTCAAGAGCGCGTGAACCAGGCCATGCGTGGTGCTCGTGCTGCATCCCACCCGGGCAGCCAGCTCTACCAGACGCATTCCGTTCGGCGACTCGGCAACTGCGCGCAACAACTGGAAGGCTTTGTGCACGGCCGGCGCCTTATATCCGCTCGAGGTCAAATCACGTTCTCCTTTTCGCATATTAAATTCCCTACCGGAAACGATTATTGTATGCCACAAAATTCATTGTAGTGAATAAAATAGTCGAGGCGCTGAAAAAAGCAACAAAAATAATGCTCCAATCCTTCAAAAAGGCTGATACTTTGTCGAGTATGAGAAAATAAGCCTTCTTTAGTTTATTCACTATACTGAATAACAGCCTCAACCGTTCAAGGAAAACGCCTATCCGCCAAAACTCAGGTGGATCATCTCGACCATGTCGCCTTCGTTTACGATGGTGGTCGAGTAGTCTCTGACGTGGATAAATCTGCGGTTGAGCTCAACGATCATGTCCTGTCGAACGGTCTCTCTCAGGATATCCAGGAGTGTCTCGACCGTGCTTCCGGCAGGGACTTCGAGCTCCATCCCGCTTGCCGTGATCTTCATGTCCGGCGCCTATCCCGGTTTCCGTTCGGAAACTGTTGCCTTTTCCCTGTATTCCTTGATTGCACTGTAAACCCTTTCGGGCGTCAGCGGAAGCTCGTGGATCCTGACCCCGATTGCGTCATAGACTGCGTTGAGGATGGCCGGTATGGTGGGCATAATTGCGCCCTCGCCGACTTCCTTTGCCCCGTAAGGCCCGTTGGGCTCATCGCTTTCCACAACGATAGCCTCTACCGGCGGCATATCCGATGCGGACGGGATCTTGTATTCGGCCAGGTCGGCGTTGATGATCCGGCCCCTGGCGTCAAACTTGACCTCCTCAAATAATGCCTCGCCAAGTCCCATGGAAATCGACCCCTGCATCTGGGCCTCAACCGAGGTGCGGTTTATTGCAAGGCCACAGTCATGGGCATCGATCATCTTTTCGATAGTAATCCGGCCGGTTTCTTCATCCACACTCAGTTCCACCACCTGGGCCGAACACCCGTAGGCAGGAGATGTGCCCACGGTTGCCCCCTTGTACTTGCCGCCAAGAGCCCCAGGCTTGTATTTGCCGGTCCCCACGATGCTTCCCCGGGACAAAAAGGCGATTCGTGATGCTTCCCTGAAGGAAAGCTCGTCCCCGGCCCCGGGATTGTCCGTCCAGCCTCTGTGTTCTGCGATGTAGCGGGTCCTGAGGGAGGAAAAGTCAGGTTTTTCCTTTTTAAACACCACCAGGCCCTTTTTGATGTCCATATCCTGGACGGGAACATTCAATTGTTCGGACAAAACCTCCAGCACCTGGCGCTTGGCATGTTCTGCGGCTTCTTTTGCAGCGTGGCCGGTCATAAGGGTCTGGCGGCTTGAATATGCTCCAAGGTCTACGCCGTAATCCGTGTCTCCCGATTCAACCCTTATCCATTCCAGCGGGATTCCCAACCCTTCGGCGGCAATCATCGCCATGGTGGTGTCCGAACCCTGCCCTATTTCGGCAGATGCAGTAAGGACCAGGGCCGATCCGCCGTCTTCGGCCAATTTGACTATTACCGTACCGTGGAAGGTATCGGACCGATAGATGGGGTAGCCGGCGCCGGATACGAAGAACCCGCATGCCATGCCGATGCCCTTGCCCCTGGGGAGCTTCCCCTTTTTGTTATTCCAATCGGAACCGTCTCTCACCGCTTCGATGCATTCCTTCATCCCGAAGCTGCTGGTGTTGAAATCGTTACAGGTGACGTCTCCGGTAACCAGCATGTTCTTCAGGCGAAGTTCGAAGGGGTCCATGCCCAGTTCTTCGGCAATCATGTCCAACTGCTGTTCCCAGCCGGCGCGGGCCGCAACACCGCCGTGTCCGCGCTGTGCGCCGCAGGCGGGCAGATTGGTGAAGATGCGGTATCCGTCATATTTCATATTGGGCAATTTGTAAGGGCCGCCAAGGAGCGACCCTGCATAGTAGACCGTGGCGATCCCGAAGCTCGCATAGGCGCCGCCGTTAAGATAGCATTCATGATCGAGCGCCATGATGGTGCCGTCTTTTTTCACGCCGGTGGTGAAAGTATGGAAGAACTGGTGTCTTCCCCGGCTGTGCAAAAAGACCTGCTCCCTTTCGAAAATCATCTTGACCGGCTTTCCGGTCTTCATGGAAAGAAGGCATGCCGCCAGCTCCAGGTGATTCGCAGCGACCTTGGGGCCGAATCCGCCGCCTACATAAGGTTTTACCACCCTCACTTTGCCGATGGGCAGGCGCAGGACCATTGCCACGGTGCGCTGGACATAGTGCGGCGCCTGGGTGGAGGAGTAAAGGGTCAGATTTCCAAAGTGATCGTAGTATGCGATGCATCCCTGGGGTTCGATAAAGGCGGCGTCCTGGCGCTTGTTTACAAAGGAGGAGGTTCTTATGAGGTCGCACTGCTTGAATGCCGCTTTTACATCGCCGAATTCCTGGTGCACTTCCGCGCAGATGTTTCGGGCATATTGGTCATGGATCAGCGGAGCGCCGTCGGCCATTGCCTGCTCGACGGTAAGGAGCACGGGCATCTCCTCGTAGTCCACCCTGATAAGGGACAGGGCGTGCAGGGCGGTCTCGAGATCTACCGCCGCTACCGCCGCCACGTTGTCCCCGATGTGCCTTACCTTGTCATGGCAAAACAACGTCTCATCGTAGCGCGCGGGGCTTACGCCGAACTTTATGATCCCCGCCTCCTTTGCGGTCACCACTGCTTTTACGCCCGGAAGCCGTTCGGCGGCTGAAATATCGATGCTCTTTATCCCGGCGTGTGCCAGGGGGCTTTGCAGCATTGCCCCGTAGAGCATCCCCGGCATTTTCATATCATCTACGTATACGGCGCGCCCCGTGGCTTTAGCGGGCGAATCGATTCTGGCGGCCCTCGAATTGATAACGTCAAAGTCACCCATTTGAAGCTCTCCTTGGCATATCCATCGACCTGTTGCGGATTTATCGACTCTGGGCTACCTGCCCACCGATTTCACGGCTTCAACGATTTTCTGATACCCGGTGCACCTGCACAGGTTTCCCGATAAGGCGCTGCGAATTTCCACTTCAGTCGGTTTGGGATTCTTATCCAGCAGGTTCTTGGCCGAGAGGATCATGCCCGAGGAGCAAAACCCGCACTGGATGGCCCCGTGTTCGATGAATGCCTTCTGAACCGGATGCAATCCTCCACCGGTTTCCAGCCCCTCAATGGTGGTGATTTGTCTTTGGTGGGCCTGCACCGCCAGGACCAGGCAGGAATTAACCGTATTCCCATCCATGATCACCGTGCAAGATCCGCAGTCTCCCATGCCGCAGCCCTTCTTGGCGCCGGTCAGCCCTAGGCGGTAACGGAGCACGTCCACCAGGGTCTCGTTAGGTTCCACTGCGACATCATATTCACTATCGTTGATCGTCAGATGAATGAGTTTAGACATGAACCGTCTCCTTCTGAATCAATCGGACAAGAACTAGATCATCCGGAAACCCCGGACGGAAACAAACTAGTCCTTAATCGCCTCCTTTAATGCGGCAAGAAGCGTTCTTCGGATAAGCACCTTCACCATGTCCCTCTTATATTCCGACGAACCCCTGAAGTCATCTATGGGTGTGCAGTCCATCGACGCAGCCCCGGGCACGCATGCTGTGACTGCATCTGCCGCCCTGGCAAACAGGGTCTCGCTCGCATTTTCACCAATCAGGAGCTTTTCGGCCGAACGCGCCCTGAGAGGGGTCGGGCCAACACAACCCATGACTATCCTTGCGTTTTTGATCGGGCCGCCGGGACCTTCAAGAGTAATAAAAGATGCCACGTTTACAACGTTGCAATCACAGGAGCTTCGAAGGCCCAGGTTCGCATAGCCGGCGCCTGAATATGGCGGCGGAGCATCTACCTGGATTTCCGCAAGGATCTCATCGGGTGCGATTTCGGTCAGTCCCGGGCCCCGGAAAAAATGATCAAGAGGCACAATCCTTTCCCCGGATTTTTTGATGAGCACGACCCTTGCGCCGTAGGCCATAAGAGAGGGGGGCATGTCTGCGGCAGGCCTTGCGGCCCCGAGATTTCCGCCGACCGTGGCACGATTGCGGACCAGAGGGGAGCCCAGTGCTTTTGCCCCGGTGCAGATCGCGCCCCATCTTTTACCGATCTCCTCCGATGCCGCTGTGTTTGCAATCGTGAAGCATGGCCCGAGCCTCAACATGGTGGAGGATGAGTCCAGTTTTTTTAGCTCCGGGACCCCGGCAATTGAAACCAACCGCTCCGGCGACACCAGATTCTTTTTCATATTGACCATCAGATCGGTTCCGCCCGCGATCACCTTGGCCCTTGTGCCGAATTCGGCCAAAACGTGACAGGCTTCCGCCACTGTTGCCGGCTCATCGAAATCAAACCTGGGCAAGAGCATCTTGTTTCTCCTTAAAGAACAATTGGGTCCAATGATTCACCGTAGTCTCAGTTCACCGGTTTAAATTCTTGTGAATTCCATGGCGAAAGTTCACCATAATGAATTTTTCTAATACCATTTTGTACGCTCAGGTCAAGTATTTTTTATCTGCCTGCCCGCCAATGCCGCATTGTGAGTGCAAAGGAACTTTCTCAAAATTTCAGAAGAAATAATTCGAAATCAGCTTAGTTCACTATAATGAATTATTCCAGCTCTGTTTTTTATTGAAATCCTTTGGATCAGGTATTACAAAGTTCCTGTTCGCTTGAGTCCCTGTTTTCCTGGTCGAAACCTTTTACAATTGTGAAGGTGCACATGAGAGAGAAACTGCTTGAAGGCTTTCCGGTCATTGTGGATATCCCCGTCTATTGGGGGGACCAGGACTACTTCCAACACGTCAACAATGTTGCCTACTTCCGGTATTTCGAACATGCCCGCATCGCCTATTTCGACCGGATAAAAGTTTGGGAAATCCTGGAAAAGACCGGGATCGCCCCCATCATGGCATCCACCAGGTGCAGGTTCCGCGCCCCCCTGACCTATCCCGACGTGGTCTCGGCCGGAGCGCGCGTATCGGATATCGGAGACGACCGGTTCACGATGAAGTACACTGTCACCAGTCACCGGCTCTCAAAGATTGCCGCCGAAGGCGACGCGGTGCTGGTTATTTATTATTATCGAAATAAACGGAAGGTCCCGGTGCCTGCCGAGCTGAAACGAAACATCCTCGATCTCGAGGTCGAAAGCGGGCGAGGGCCGGCTTAAGGCCGTGGAGGACCAGCCGGGAATGGGTGCACGCAAACCGGTTTTGTCATGAAGTCATGGTGCGGTTGTGGTCTGAAAAACCTCATGCCCCCGGTTCGATTCCGAGCCTCGCCACCATAAGAAGACCTTGGGTTACGGTGGCTCAGCTAGTGCAACCCTTTTTCTTTTGTGAAGTTTTTTTCACAGGAACAATTTTAGGTAAATTGAGGAAAGAGCGGCACAGGGTTCTGCAATGAAGTCAGCCCTATGTAGAATCTATTGTGACTGCCATAATTACCTCTTCCGTGAGACTTCCCTAACCGAACACGGCTCGAAGCAGTTTGGGGCTGGTATAGCCAGAGTCATCTGCACGGTAATGCGAACGATAGACATCTTGTATCGTAAATAATCCTCGATGGACAAAATCATTCGAACCGTTTGGTAGTTCCCATTTATGGCTAATCCCTCAGTACTGGAGCCTCATCAGGACGTTGTCGGGACGGGGTGTAAAAGCGCGAACGTCGAATGGTCAGTTTGCGCGGGGGCCTTGGAAGCTTCTCGAAGGCAATGCGATAATAATCATACATCTGCATTACCGAAGCGTACGCTTCACCAATTTGGTTGCTGGTTCTCGTTTTAATCTTGTACGTCCCCTGCTTGTTGCGCAAGGCATGCATGATTTCGTTCCTGTAGCCCAAAGCGAGGGAAACCTTCTTAATGAGTTCAGCTGGGGGGCGGTCATCTTCTGACATCAGTAGGTGCGGGATTACTTCGTTGCAAAAGGACATCCCCAGTTCTTTTATAAATTGTTCTGCAAGTCTATCCGCATCCTTGGGGAGTCGGGAGCCCAACATGTGCGTAACAAAAGCTCCATGGACGCCCTCCAGAGCAGCAACGGCCATCAGCAAAGCGGGGATACGATCGTAGGCAACCCACCTGGCTTCGGCCTCAAATGCCAGTTCATAAAAGATGAAGTCGCTCTGTCGCTCAATGCATTCAGTGATGCCGTTGAGCTTATCCGAGGGCAGGTCGTGCAGGACGCCCCGGATCTGCTCTCCTATAACAGGCTTGAGATCGAATAGGGTGTGGATAGTCTCAGGAGTCCAATATTCCATGGAATATCCGACAAGAGGGATGTCCCGATAGACAGACATAAAAAAATCAGTCTCCCCTAGGGTTCTCAATGGTTGGCCCCTGAAGAGTTCGCCTGTCACTTCGCCGTAGGCCATGATGTAAGAGTTTAACGCTTGCCTCGCTACAGGACTATGGCGGGACGAAGGGACCGAAAAGCACTTCTTCTGCCCTTCACAATTGCGCAACTTTTCAAGTTCCTCCTCTGTTACATCTGCCTGATGGAGGATTAAGGCAACATCAGTCCAGAGGTCACTTGCCTTCCCTCCTTTTGGAATGAGTGCATGAGGAGAGCTACCTTCAGGCACCTCCACTCGATTCTTCATCCAAAGATCGAAATGATAACCCTGATACTCGAAGCTGCAATGGTAGGGGCTTTTTATTCTGAGGCGAAAGGGTAGATGAAGGACAAAGACGAAATGGATATCCTCGATCTTTGCGCTGGCGTAATTGAAGGATGGCGCGATCAAGCAATCCGAATCACGGATGGTCATCGTTGGTGGGAGAAGACGGTATAGGAAATTTCTAACCATAGCTCACATTACTCCGATCCAAATATTACACCAGATTTGAGGCTGTCGCCACTGTCTCTTCTGTCAAATAGCCATTGGATTGGAAGTACTGGGAGGCTTAGCAATCAGATACCTGGTTGCATGGGCGACAAAATCGGGAAGGCCGGGGAGCAATGGCTCCCCGTTCTTGCTCCTTAAAACAAGCTCTTCCAGTAAGATGAGATTTCTTTGAGCGGACATGGAAGTCAAATCTATGTAATCGGCTTCAGGAGCAACGAAAGGGTGTATAACAGAAGGCGCGTATTCCCTCCATTTTTTTGCATGCTGGTCGTCGCTATTCTGAATAAAATAGGCAGCTGCTCCTGCCACCACATCAGCAATCTGTATTCCGGGGTGGCTGATGGAATCAACAAGTTGGATTCCGCTTGCCATATTAAATGTAATGGGCTGTTCATGACTATAGAACGCATTATAGAGGCGCTCTGAGCGATTTATCATCACGTTGAACATCTGAAGATTACTCTCCAATGGCTTTGATGAATCGCAGAACACCAGTAATTGTTCGTATTTTTGACCCATTCTTGCTAAGCCTGAAAATAATGCTGTATGTGTGAGATCCAATATCCATTTGCCGCCTTCAAAACCCTTGAGAAAATTCAAGTTATCAACTATAGTTTCCCTATTGTATATGCAGAACTCCTTTATGGAATTTAATACTGGAGTTATCTGAGGAAATGCCAGTGAACTGAACATATGATTAGATTTTTCAATGTCTAGCCTCTTCATCATTATCTGAAAATCATCGAATATCTGTTCAGCATACTTAGCTTGCGCTTGAAAATGTACATATAGTAAATTGCCAATAAATTTATGAAAATCAATTGAGTAGAAGAGATGGTTGTTATCCGCAATAGTCGGCTCAAATACATATTCAAAGAATTGGGATGCCAACGAGAATTTCTTATTGAAAATTGATACGTTCATTCGGTCACGCAATGTCTCTAAAATCTCCGTAATTGCGTGTCTGCCCCTGTTGAACCTAATGAGTTTGGTAGCCTTTAGTTCTGGTGCTTGTATTTGATAATCTTTTCTTATTTTCTCTACAAGGATTCTGGCCTCTTCCCTGCTAATAGCCACTGTAGCGTAAGTGAAATAAGGCTGAGAAGGGTCAAGTAACTTGTTCCCTGTAGAGCCAGATTCATCGCAGTAAACTTCTTGAATCCCTAATTGCATACTGAAAGCCTTGCCAGAAAAAGAGAAGGATCGAAATCCGCAAGATCCCCCCCGCCAAAAAGCGGGAGTATCTGCATGCCAAATTCACAACCCTATCCAAGCCGTACTGCATCATTCCGAGTTGACTGCCAATGGAGATTTGAGATTGTCTTCCCATTACAAGAAATCGGAGCCATGGGTGGTCACCACTCTAAGCGGGACACCACCCCTATATAATCTTACTTCAATGTCGGCAGTTGTGACTAGTTTTTTTGGGTCCACCAAGTACGGAGATTGCCCCTGTAACCCAAAAGTTCAGGCCACGTTCGACTGTGGCCAACACTGAGGGAATCACTAATCATCAGAATGATCTATATTGCATTCTGGAGCTTGTTCCATAGTGGCGTCTTGAGGGAAAAAGGTTCCGCGCTTTTGAGATGCGTCGATAATATATCGCGTAATTACAGGTACCAAGTGCACCACACCTGAAAAGAATTCATTCCATGATTCTATTAACGCTCCATTCAATTCGTCAGTGATCCACATGATATCTTCATTGTCAGTCAACTTCCCATACTCTTGAATTGCATAAAGCTGTAGCAACTTTATTTCTTTAGAATAATACTCTTTCAATTCGATAATAGATTCCAATGGAATCTGCCACATAAAATCATCTATATGGATATCGACTGACTCTCGCAGATCAGTACAAAGAGATAGCGCAAGTCGATAATTATCTCGATTAGGGCCACATTGTTGCATATATCTTCTTGTTAAAGATGAAGACATTATACTTTTGATTGGATTTCGAGAAGCAACGAATGCTTGAATAAACGGCCACTTCAGTTTGGTCCGATAATAGAGAGCAGCTTCATGCAAATAAGGGCTAAATGTGTTCGTTAGCCATACATATCGTTCAGAATAATGTTTAATCTCGAAAGGATGCTGCGAATAGTAAAAAACGATGCCAACGTCCTTATCAAAGGAAGATGCGTGTTCTATTTTCCCTTCTTCAGCAAGAAAATATGGCAAATCTTTTCTTCTATGATAATGACATGTAGTGTGAATAGCACTATTCAAAAGGCTGTCATGTTTAAGGCATAATCCTATTCTAGTTCCAATCTCGTGGTATTGAGTAGGATTATATAAGCAGTTATCACAAGTATATGGGTTCTTCATCTCTAAGCCTTGCTAAAGTAGCGCTGTATGTACCTGAACACCCACGTTATGCGCTCATTACGATCAACGGAATCTAGTGAAAACTGCCAATCAATAAGTGCTTCCTTGGCGCGTTTGGCTAATTGAAGTGCTCTTAAGGCGACAACTCTCTCGCCTTTTCGCGAAGTTTGAATGAGTTCATTTAAACTACTGATAGTGCTCGAATGATCGTGAAATATATGTTTATCTCTCACTACGTGGTCTGATTCGGTCTTGTAGAGTTCACCACTGAAATGCTCGATGGCGGATTTATCCTCCGAGACAGAGGTATAAGCCGTTTTCATCCCTCTGTGCTTGGTAATATGCGAGACCATATCTTTTGGAGCATCAGGATTTGGTGCTGTGATCCCGTTTGGATTATCTCGTCGGTAATGCACTGACATAGGCACCTTTTTAGAACTCAGTCTTCCTTCGAACGATTGGAGTCGGTTAGGTCCGATCAGCCATTAAAATTTCTCACGGTCGGACCGGAGCCACACCGTGGGTTCACGGCATGGCCAAGTATACGTGATCATAATGGATCACGATAACGCGAATGTCAACTGTGGAAGCACGCAATGAAAGCACGCAGGAACCAAGAACGACTGTGCCAAATGATCCCCACCTTGTCGGTAAACCCCCTATCTTCAGACTGTCACCTCTGTCACTTTTTTGTAACCGCCAACCTCAAAAATTTCTATTCGGAACCGAACAAAACCAAAAATGTGATGAGATTTATCTCTTCGTTGCAAAATGTTACGGGCGCTTGATTTAGCCCCCTTGCTTCGAACCCGACTGAAAAACCTCATGCCCCCAAAGCCACTGGTCCTGCCAGACTCTGGAAAAGCCCCGCGAGGCCAGCGCTGCGAGTGTGGGGCCGAAATCGAGAGTGATATGGTGGGGCCGGTCTTCATCGGCCTCGGCGTTGAAGCGGCCGAACAGGAACCCTCCCGGCCTGAGCGCCTTCCACAGATCGTGGACCGTTTTTTCCGGTTGCACTAGGTGCTCGAAGACATCCATCGCCGTTATAAAGTCGAAGCTGTTTTCCGGAAGCGCACACTCTTTCAAATCGATATGGCGGGCGGAAAGGCCTCTTTTGGAGAAGCGCCATGAACTGAAGCCCAGAGCGGCTGAGCTGATATCGGCCAGCGTGGCCTTTATTCCGCTTTTCGCGAAAAGAAGCCCGCCGGAGCCCACCCCGCAGCCGAAATCGAGATAGTTCCCGCATCCGTGCAGCCGGGCGAAATGCAACGCGACCACGTAGGCAAGGGGAGAGAGGTCTTCGATCAGGGTGTGCCACCACATCAACTCGTAGAGCATGCCCTGGCTTTGGTTGTAGAAGAGTTCCACTGACTCTTTATCGGGGCAGGCGACTTTTTCGTCCCATTCCCCCTTGACTCTGGTCAGGGCCTCCCGGCAAAGGGCCTCCACCTCCTTTAGGTCCGGATTTCCCGTGTAGGCGCCGATCTCGGAGAGAATGCTCGTCTGTAAATCGCTGAAGCCATTCAGCACAAGTGCATCCTGCCATTCCCTGCGGTATTCCATGGTGTAGAGTTCCTGGCGTTTGTGGAACTCCTCCCGGGAAAGCAGTCCCTTTTCAACACTTTCCCACAAGTTCTTCAATCTGTCGGGCAAAAGCTCCCCGTACACTTCACTCCCCCAGTGAGGCGGTGGCTTTTCACGAAACGCGCACCTCGAACCACGGAAGCAGGGCTGCCCCTGCGGACGCCGCCGCGCGCCCGTCCGGAGCTATAGACCGCAATAATGGATCAAGTTGTGCGCTATGCATCCGGACCGCATTTTCGGGCCGGATTCTGCCCGGAATAAACTCCCGGAACAACTCCAAAGCTTCCAAAACCATACATTTTCTCAATCAAACATGCAAGTGACAGGTCATGAGTCGACAACACCCGCATAGTATGGGGGCATGACCTTCTTAAACACAACGAAACCGAACTGGATCGTATGATTTTATCTGTTAAACCATTTCTGTTCTATCAACAGGTTTAAGATTTGTAGTCGCCGCCGCCCGGCTCAAAAGGCCCAACTCCCTTCCCTTTACCCGCTGCAAACTCGTCGGAGCTGTTTTAAAAACTTGTTGACATCCTCTTTTTGCAAAGCTACATTGTAGCCTTAATATAGCTTGTATTTTGCGTCCACTCCCATCAGTAGCCGGCAAATTGTAAGCCTCTGATCGCTAGGGAGGCTCGAACTGCTCGGATTTCCCGAGGGTTTCAAAGGAGGAGAAAAATGTCGTCAGTACCCGACAAGATCAAAACTTGGCAAATGGTGCAACCGACCGCCAAGAACAAAGAGACCGGAGAAAAGATCCCGGGCAAGCTGGAATTGGTGGAAATACCGGTCCCCGAACTCAAGGCGGGAGAGGTCCTGGTTGAGGTTGCAGGCTGTGGCGTATGCCATACGGACCTTGGTTACTTCTACGATGGTGTTCCCACGGTTCAAAAGCCGCCTTTGACTCTTGGGCACGAGATTTCCGGTACCGTTGTGGCAGGCGACCAACAGTGGATGGGGAAAGAAGTCATCATTCCGGCGGTTATGCCTTGCCGGCAATGCTACCTGTGTAAGACTGGACGGGGAAACCGTTGCCTCGCTCAGAAAATGCCGGGTAACAGCATCGGCATTTACGGCGGTTTTGCCAGCCATATACCGGTCCCCAGTGTTGACTTGTGCGAAGTGAAAGATCGCAAGGCTTTTCCGCTCGAACATCTGGCGGTAGTGGCCGATGCTGCGACTACTCCCTTCCAGGCCGCAAAACGAGCCTCTCTCGATATTGGCGACAACGTGATCGTTATCGGGATTGGTGGAGTCGGGCAGTACATGCTTCAGACTGCCAAGGCGCTTGGTGCAGGCACGGTAGTAGCCGTCCTGGCTCGCCAGATTTCTCAAGAGGCCCCAATCGATGATGACCGCTTGCAAAAGATATACAAGTACGGAGCGGATTACGTCATCGACGCCAAGGGCAAGGGACCCGCTGGAGTGGCGGAAGAGCTCAAGAAAATCCGCAAAGAGAGGAATCTGCCTGTATACGGGTGGAAAATTTTCGAAGCCACTGGCAACAAAATCGGCCAGGAAACGGCACTGAGTCTACTCAGTTTCACCGGCAAACTTATTACCATCGGCTTCGGAATGGCCAAAGTGGAATACAACCTTAGCCGTCTGATGGCTTTTGATGCCGAGGTTATCGGGACTTGGGGGTGTTTGCCCGAATATTACCCGCAGGTGCTGGAGATGGTAGTCACTGGGAAGATCGCAATTGAGCCTTACGTTCAAACCCGTCCGATGAGCACAATACGGGAAGCTTTCGAGGAGGCCCACAGAAGGTCGCCGGAGAAGCGAATTGTTCTCACTCCTGACTTCTGAGGTTGAAGCTGCAAGCTGGAATAAACTAGACGGAAAACACACACACAAGACTGTGTGAAAGGAGCGATGCGCTATGGCACTGGAATGGATGCCAAGGGATAATGAACGCAAAGATCACGCACTGCACTCGAATATTCACTGGGGGACTGAAGCCCCTTGCGTCGTGTATGAGAAGCGCCCTCTAAAGGACCCCTCCGGGAAAACTGTGGAAGGCCTTTACACCGCCTGGATCACACTCAACAATCCAAAGCAGTTCAATTCCTACACCACGGAAATGGCCAAGGGGGTTATAGCAGGCTTTGAAAATGCTTCCCTGGACAGGAGTCTTGTGGCGGTTGTATTCACCGGCATCGGTCCCTACGCGTTTTGCACCGGTGGCAACACGAAGGAGTACAGTGAGTATTATAGCTTGAGAAATGACGAATACGGCCAGTATATGGAACTTTTCAATCACATGGTCGACTCCATCCTTATGTGCAAGAAGCCCGTGATCTGCAGGGTCAACGGCATGCGGGTGGCCGGAGGCCAGGAAATCGGCATGGCATGTGACATCGCGGTGTCTTCAGACCTGGCCATATTCGGCCAGGCCGGACCCCGGCACGGATCAGCACCGGCCGGGGGTTCTTCGGATTTTCTGCCCTGGTTTCTATCTGTGGAAGACGCAATGTGGAACTGCATTTCCTGCGAAATGTGGTCGGCATACAAGATGAAAGCCAAAAACCTGATCACCAAATGCGTGCCCGTACTCAAGGTGGATGGCAAATGGGTGCGCAATCCCACTGTCATTAGCGACAAGTACGTGGAGGATGGGGAAATCGTCTTTGGTGAATCAAAATCGGGCCAGGAATTGACGGAAGCCCGGGAATTTCTGAAACAGCACCAGCCCAACGCCGATTTCGAACTGCTGGACAAAGAAGTCGACACTATCGTATGGAAGTTTGCAAACCTTTTCCCTGGTTGCCTGATTAAATCGATCGACGGCATCCGGCAGAAAAAGAAATTCTTCTGGGATACCACCAAAAACGAACACCGCCATTGGCTGGCGGCCAACATGGGTGGGGAGGCGTTCCTCGGATTTGGCGCCTTCAATACGAAAAAGATTACGGGCAAGGATGTCATCGATTTCATCAAGTTCCGCCAGAACGTGGCGGAAGCCAAGACCTGGGATTATGACATGTTTGCCGAAGTGCTGGGAAAGCCCCAGAAATAGGGTGCTCCGGCGAAGGCTTCGCTTAATTGATAACCTGGACTACTGGCATCATCGGTGGTGGGATGTGGGGGTGAAGACCCCCACGCCAAGTGAAAAGCAACATTGTCGCTGAGCGCCGTGACGACCTGTTGTGAACTCGAATCGGAGAAACTTCGATGAAAGCTTACAACAGGTCGTGTATCTTTCGGCGCCGCCAAAGCGGCTCACGGAGGGTTTGTCCCTAAAAAAAACCTTTGCAGGCCAACCCCTAACTTTGGAGAACAGATATGGGTAAAGTTGGAATTATCGGCGTCGGGCAGAGCGCTTTTGTCCGCACCTATCCCGGGTCCATTAGGGAGCTGGTATTTGAAGGCTTTCAGGAAGCCATGAAGGACGCTGGGACCAACAGGACAGACATAGACGCCACGGTCGTTTGCTCAGCCCCCGAATACGAAAAGCAACGGTCCCCGGCAGGAGTGGTGGCCGAGTATCTGGGTTTGAACCCGCAGCCGACATTTTATGCTGAAACTCTATGCTCCTCGAGCAGCACCGGCCTCAAGCTGGCTTACTCGCTCGTTGCATCGGGTTTGCACGACGTGGTGATGGTTATCGGGTTTCAGCTAATGTCACAAATCACGTCGGCGGAGTCGCAGGAGAGGATGGGCCGGGGTGCGGACATCCTGTGGGAGTCTCCCTTCGGGACCATGATGCCCGCCTATTACGCGATGCACGCACGCGCCCACATGGCCAAATACGGAACGACCGAGGAGGATCTGGCGCTTATCCGGGTCAAGGCAGCCACCTATGGACAGTTAAATCCAAAGGCCGTATATCGAAAACCGGTCACGCTCGAGAACTTTCAGGACCCTGCCAATTTCCTGAGCGGTCTGGTGTCCACCCCGCTTAGAGGCGGCGATTGCTGCGCCAACGCGGACGGCAGCTCATGTGTGATTGTTGCATGCGAGGAGAAAGCGCGCGCTTTTTCCAAAAAGCCGATATGGATCAAAGGGATCGGAGCCGCTACCGCCTCCGTGAACATGGTCGGACGAGACAAACTTCACGGTCTTGCGGCTGCCGAGGAAGCAGGCCGTCAAGCTTACAAGATGGCCGGCATCACTGCCGCAGATGTAGACGTCGCCGAAGTGCATGACTGCTTTACTATCGCCGAGATGATGGCATACGAAAACCTCGGTTTTGCCAAGCCCGGCGAGGGTAAAGATCTCATTCGCTCCAAGGAAACCTACAAGGAGGGCAGCATCCCGGTTAACGTCGATGGAGGCCTTCTTTCCAAAGGACATCCAATCGGGGCTACCGGCGGCTCGCAGATCCGAACGATCGTGCTGCAGCTCAGGGGAGAGGCCGGGGATATCCAGGTGAAGGATCCCACCTTCGGATTGGTTCACAACATTGGCGGCGTGGGTATTTACGGAAACGTCACAATCCTCGGCGTCGATTAACGATCCGTATCAGGGAGCACAAGATGGCAAAAAATGAACTGGACACTCGATTCACTCAGTTTGGGACTATCAGCTTCGCCGCTGTCACCCAGGTCAACGATTTCATTGGCTACCTGGATCAAGGCAAGTTGATGGGGACCAGGTGCAAGACGTGCGGTAAGGTTTTCTTCCCTCCCCGCGCCCACTGTTATGAATGCCTTGCCGGCGATATTGATTGGTTTCAAGTCTCCGGGAAGGGGGAGTTGGTAAGCTACTCCACCTTGCAGTACGCACCCACTGGCTTTACTGAAGATCTTCCTTATACGATCGCACTGGTCGATTACGGCAAATATAAAGTGTTCGGGCGTATCGACAAGTCTATTCCCGAATCCGAACTCGTCATCGGGATGAAGATGGAAGTGCAGGTCTGCTGCACTTCAAATGGACACCTGACATACGTGTTCAAGAAAGTTTAGGAATTTTGGCAGGGACTGAGGAATTAAAAACAATTGGGTCATGACGCTGCCCAACAGGCGCCGCGAGTGCCGCGTATTGATTTCCACGTTCACCTGAGCCTGTATGAATTCCATCATGCCTGGGTGACCGACTGGATGAAGCAGTCCTATCCGCACGGATATGAAGAATATATACAAACGTATTCCGACCCCGGCCGCTTCGAGGATTTCCTGATCGGGGAGGGTGTAGACTTTGCCTGTGTTCTTGCCGAATTAAGCGGGATGACGACCGGAATTTGCACCAACGAGCAGGTAAGGGATTTTTGCAGGGGCCGGCCCAGGCTCATTCCGTTCTGCGATGTAAATCCCTTTCGGTTCACTAGGCCGGCGGATGAATTGAAGCGGCTGGTAGAAGATGAGGGGTTCCGGGGGCTCAAGCTCTATCCGACCTATCAGCAATACTTTCTCAACGACTCCCGAATCTACCCTATTTACCATAACGCCCAGGACCTGGAGATTCCTGTTTTAATACACACCGGGTCATCCGTTTTCCGTGGCAGCCGCCTCAAATACGGCGACCCCTTGCACCTCGACGACGTAGCGGTGGATTTTCCCGATCTCAAGCTTATTATGGCCCATTCGGGCAGGGGGTTTTGGTATGACAGTGCCTTTTTCATGTCGAGGCTTCATAAGAATGTGTATATGGAAATAGCCGGATTGGCCCCCTCTAAGCTTCTTGAATATTTTCCGGATCTTGGGCGCAACGCAGATAAAGTGATCTTTGGCAGCGATTGGCCTGGAATGCCGCACATCAAGCGCAATATGGAGGCCATTGAAGATTTGCCCTTGCCGTCCGGAGCGGCTGAAAAAATCCTCGGAGGCAATGCCGCCCGATTGCTGGGCCTGAATTCTTACTAGCCAGTGTCCATCTTGAAACCCTGGATGAGAACTCCATGCCCCGCGAGGTTTCTGTTCGGAAAGGAGGCATTTTTCGTCCTGGCGCGTACAGTTTGCTGCCCCGCCATTTCCGGGTTGCCCGGCGCCGCACCGAAAGGTGCAAGGAAATCAATGGGTTGCGCGGAGGCGTACATATGTGCCGCCGAGCTTACCCTGAGCCTGCCGAACGGGCGGAGCGTCGAGATCTTGCCTGTGCCACCGCCGAAGGCAGTGGCACAGTCGGTCGGCGGTCCCACCGCCAGCAATGTCTACCGCGCAGCCGCCCGCGAATTCTCCATCAGGCGCAGAGTGGCCAGGCAAGCCGGCCCTCATTTGCAATTATCAGCAGCAAATTTTCTCCTTGACGTTTAAGGTAGCTAGTATATAACTATATTACAGCTATATTATAGTTAGTATCCATCCGGAAACGCCGGATGAGAGACTAGCAGTTTCCGAGCCGGAAAAGAGGCATTTTTCGTCCTGGCGCGTACAGTTTGGTGCCCCGCCATTTCCGGATTGGCCAGCGCCGCACCGAAAGGTGCAAGGAAATCGAGGGGTTGCGCGGAGGCGTACTTGAGTACGCCGCACAAGAAACCCCGAAGATTGACGCCGCCAAGGCGGAAAAGGACCCTTTCCGGACGGAAACTAGTTAGAATTGACCGCCGAGCAGCATCCGAGCGCCCCTGAATCCATGGCATAGATTGGATTGAAAAATAAAAAGTATGCCACGGATACAGGCAATCCGGGGGGTAAAAAATGAGGTACGGTGAGACAGGGTTTAATTTAGAAATCGATCTATCCCGAGGAAGCATCGATAAGGTGGAGACCGACCCGGTATATACCGAGCTTCATCTGGGGGGCCTTGGTACTAACACCAAGATATTATGGGATAGGGTCCCCCCTGAAACCGAACCCTTTTCTTCGGATAATCTATTGATATTCAGTACCGGTCTCTTATGCGGCACACCTGCTGTCGGCGCCAATCGTACTATTGTTTCCACCTTTTCTCCTCAGACCTTGTTAATGGCGTATTCAATGATGGGTGGATTTTGGGCGCCGGAATTGAAGTATGCCGGTTATGACAAAGTGATCATCCGCGGCAAGTCTCCCAGTCTGATTTATTTGTGGATAAACAATGACAAGGTGGAAATACGTGATGCCTCTCATTTGCAGGGTAAAGGCGCAGGGGAAACTGAAGCGCTGGTTCGACAGGAGTTGAAGGAACCGAAGGCCCAGGTGGCTGCTATCGGCCTGGCCGGAGAAAACAGGGTCTATTTTGCTTCCATCGAGCAGGGCAGGTCCAGCGCAAGCCGACTTGGAATAGGCGCTGTTATGGGGGACAAAGGGATAAAGGCGATAGCCGTTCGTGGAACGAAGGACATCAATATTGCCAAACCAGAAGAATTTATGAAGCTTTGCAACGAGGTGATGAAATATATAGGAGCCCGGGAAAAAGCTCCAATTCCGGGGGTAATGCCCATTTTAGCCGGGCTCGGGTCACCCCAGGAGATGAAACTCATCGATGAGGAATGGCACACAACCAATTTCATGTGGGGAAATTCCCGCACTCGGAGAAAAGATTTTTGGACAAAGGAAATTGAACAGAAGTGGACACAGACCCAGGAAAGTGTGCGGAAGCGATTGATAAGTTGCTATAATTGCCCGATGAAATGCGGGGCAACAATTTCGGTTCCCGGAATTTCAACCTACATGATGAAATGCTTCTCCAAACTTACATATACGATGGCGGCCTATTCAGACCTGGATTTTGGTTTCACAATCGCTCAACGTGCTACCGAGTACGGAGTGGACGCATTCTCAGCCCCGCAAGTTATGGCCTTCGCCCTTGAGCTTTATGAAGCCGGCATTTTAACTGACCGGGACATGCCTGGAATGCCGTCCGATAGCGAGGGGAGATTTTTCTGGTTACTTGACAGAATTGTTCGGCGGGAAGGGATTGGAGATGTTTTGGCCAATGGTTCTTATTGGGCGGCCCAACAGATTGGTAATGGCGCTGAAGCATATGCTCATAATAACATTAAGAAACATGAGCAGCTCCCTCTCAAGCTTGGAATGCTCAATCCCATTTATTTCCTTATGTATTCTACCGGTGAGAAAATAAACATAACCCAAATTGAAGGGCAGTTTCCCCAGGCGCCTTTTGCTACGAGAGAGGAAAGAGAAGAGTTTGTAAAGGATTGGATCCAGGTTCCTGATGAAAAGTTTAAGCAATATCTTATGGACTGGGAATTTCGCGGAGAATACTCAAATCCATATTACCCAACTGTGCAGATGTCCTGTGAAATTGTTGACTGGCAAGAGAAGATGCACTACATCGATGACGCCCTCGGGATATGCGCCGGTCTGTCATCATTTCCCCTGAAACCTCCCTATCATATACACAATTACCCGGCTTTTATCTCATCGGCGACCGGGATCGATATGGATGAAGCCAAGCTAACGCAAGTAGCCAGGAGGAACCGGACTTTACTTAGAGCCGTTAATGTTAGAAGAGGCTTGAGGAGAGTTGATGAGCAGCCGCCCGAGGACCATTGGAAAAAGAGATTTCCCGAGCTTGAAGCTAAACTCTTGGATGAATATTACAAATTTAAGGTGTGGGATAATCAGGGTATTCCTACGAAAGAGTCTTTACACGAATTGGACTTGGGTTACGTTAGCGAAGACTTGGAACAGAGGGGGATTATAAAGAATGAGCAAAGTCAAGAAAAAAGTCAAGGCAATCAAGATCGATCTTGATAAATGTAATGGTTGCCGGGCATGCGAAATGATCTGCTCTTCCTTTCACGCTACGCCAAAATATAGCAGCAATAATCCTGCCAGGTCTCGCATTCGACTGATTCGTGAACCGCTAAGAGATGTATATCTTCCTGTATACGCGGGTGAGAATGCTGCAGCCGAATGTATGGGCCGAGACAAATATGTGATTGACGGAAAGGAATATGACGAGTGCGGCTTCTGCAGGGCTTCCTGCCCATCCAGGGATATTTTCAAAGAACCCGATTCCGGCCTCCCTCTAAAATGCGATATGTGTGAAGGCGAAGAAATGCCGCTCTGTGTTCAGTGGTGCATAACTGATGCCCTGACTTACGAAGAAAGGGAAGAGGAAGTAGAAGAAGAAACCGAGAAGCTGGGGGACGTCGAGATAGGATTGGAATCATTGGTAAAGAAATATGGATGGCAAAAGGTGGCCGATACCTATGCCCGAATGTCGATATCAAAGAAGGACTAAAACATTAAGCATAAAGAAGAGGATTAAGAAAGACAGTGGAGACTGTAGCCCCGTTCAATGAAATCATAGAAGTAATAAAAGAGAATGGTGGAGAAACCTTCAAATTCTGCTATCAATGCGGATTATGCGATATTGTTTGTCCGTGGAACAGAGTTACAACCTTCAGTATGCGCAAGTTAATTCGACAGGCCACATTCGGTTTGACGGAGATAGAAAGTGAAGATATTTGGCGTTGTACTACGTGTGGAAGTTGTCCCCAGAGGTGCCCCCGGGGAGTAAAACAGATTGAAGCCGGGGTATCCTTGCGCAGGATTGCCACTGAAAATGGGATTTTTCCTACTACCGTGCGTCCTGTCCGCGGCATAAGCGCAAGCCTGGTTGCCGAAGGCAACCCCTTGAATGAGGAACGAAAAAATAGGGCAAATTGGGCGGAAGGCCTCTCTGTAAAAACGTTCACAGAGGGGATGGAAGTTTTATATTTTCCCGGCTGCTACCTCAGTTATGACCCAAGACTGAAGAATGTAGCCAGAGCCACAGCCAATATCCTCAACCGGGCAGGAGTAGATTTCGGGATACTGGGCTCCAGGGAGAATTGCTGTGGAGAAAGCATACGCAAGACCGGCGATGAGCAGCTATTCAAACGCTTGGCCAGGGAAAACATCAAAGCTTTTATCGATAATGGGGTGAAAAAAATCCTTGTTTCTTCCCCTCATTGCTATCACACCTTCAAAAACGAGTATCCCGAGTTTAAGGTCAACTTCGAGGTGGTTCATATTTCCACTTATTTATTCGAACTTATTAATGAGGGAAGGCTGGAGTTCTCCAGGGAGTATGGGAAGAAAGTCACTTATCATGACCCATGTTACCTCGGGCGGCATAATGACATATATGACGAGCCCCGGGAGGTCTTAAAGAAGGTGCCTGGTCTGGAACTGATCGAGATGGCTGATTTGCGGCAAGATAGTCTCTGTTGCGGAGGGGGCGGAGGCAGGATTTGGATGGAAACTCCAAAGAGCGAAAGATTCTCCGGCCTTAGATTGGAACAGGCTGTCGGGGTGGGGGCTGAAGTGCTTGTCACTTCCTGCCCATATTGCATTACCAATTTTGAGGATAGCAGGTTGAACCGGGAGGATAGTGAAGTCCTGGAGATTAAGGACATCACGGAAATTATCCAGGAAGTGATTTAGGGAACCGAACAAACCTGATGAGGTGGTAGAAAGTGGAAAAAGAACAGATCGTGGAACAGGTCTCTAAAATCTTCGGAGACAGTAATTTGGGAGACGTAATGATTGTTGGTGGAGGGATCAGCGGTATTCAAGCCTCTCTTGATCTTGCCACAGCGGGTTTTAAGGTTTACCTGGTTGACAAAGCGCCTAGCATTGGGGGCCATATGGCCCGGCTTGACAAGACCTTTCCCACCAATGACTGCTCCATGTGAATACTGGCCCCCAAACTGGTCGAGGCCGGCCGGCATCCCAATATAGAGGTCCTGACCTATACTGAAGTTGACAGTATAGCAGGGGAAGCAGGAAACTTTAAAGTAAAGTTGATTAGAAAGCCCAGGTATATTGTAGAGAGCAAATGCACGGGTTGTACTACCTGTGTAGAATACTGCCCGGTCAAATATCCTGATCAATTTAATCAGGAAATATCTGAAAATAAAGCCGTCCATATATACTTCGCTCAAGCAATTCCCCTTGTCGCATATATTGATGAAAGCTGCATTTACCTTAAAGAGAATAAATGTCGCATTTGCGAAGGAGTATGTAAGAATAACGCCATAGATCTCGATCAAACGCCTGAGGAGGTGGACGTAAAAGTAGGGGCGGTAATTCTGTCTCCCGGGCTCGAGCCGTTTGATCCTAAGTTAAGGCAGGAATATCGCTACGGAGAGTTTGTGAACGTGGTAACCAGTCTTGACTATGAACGGCTCTTAAGCTCCACCGGGCCATACCAGGGTGAGATACTGCGTGCTTCCGACCAAAAGCATCCCCGTAAGATAGCCTGGATTCAGTGCGTCGGTTCCAGGCAGGTTCTTCCCGGCGCTAACAGCTATTGTTCGGCTGTATGCTGCACCTATACACAGAAACAGGTGATTCTGACAAAAGATCATGACGCAGATGCAGAGTGTACTATATTCCATAACGATATTCGTTCCTATGGGAAGGATTTTGAGCGGTACTACCAAAGAACGGAGGAACTTCCCGGGGTTCGATTCATAAGAAGCTACGTATCCATAGGAAAAGAGATCCCGGAAAGCAAGAATGTCACCATAAGGTACTCTACTTCCGAGGATGGAGTTAAAGAAGAAGAATTCGATATGGTGGTATTGTCCATTGGATTGAACCCTCCCAAGGATTTCAAAGACCTGGCAAGTAAGTTCGGTATTGAGCTCAATTCTCATGGGTTCTGTAAAACCAATCCTGTCAATCCCATGGAGACCTCGCGCCCCGGGATTTTTATCAGCGGGGCCTTCCAGGGTCCCATAGATATCCCTGAGTCGGTTTTTAGCGCCAGCGGGGCCGGCTCCCAGATTGGCGAACTCCTCGACTACAGGCGAGGAAAGCTTGCCAAAGAAAGGATATATCCACCGGAAAAGGATGTCTCCGAAGAGGAGCCAAGGATAGGGGTCTTTGTGTGTCATTGCGGGGCTAATATCGGAAGGATAGTAAATGTTCCTTCCACGGTTGAATATGCCTTAACCTTACCCAATGTTGTCTACGCTCAGGAACAGCTATTTTCATGCGCTACTAATTCCGCCAAACAAATAACGGACATCGCAAAGGAGAAAGGGCTCAATCGAGTAGTTGTGGCCGCCTGCAGCCCCCGGACTCTTGAAGCGTTATTCCGGGACACCCTTCGGGAGGCGGGAATTAATCAATATTACTTCGAAATGGCCAATATTAGAGAACATTGCTCCTGGGTCCACTCTAAAGAAAAGGAACTAGCCACCGAGAAGGCAAAGGATATAATCCGGATGTCGGTAGCGCGGGCTTGCTATTTGGAGCCCCTGCAGGAATTCGATCTGCCGGTGAATAAAGCGGCGCTGGTTGTAGGTGGAGGTATAGCCGGCATGACTTGCGCCCTCTCCATAGCCAACCAGGGACATGAGGTGCACCTGGTGGAAAAGGATACAGACCTTGGCGGAATAGCACGAAGAATTCATTACACCCTGGAAGGGCTCGATGTTCAAGCATATTTGCGTGATCTTATAAGAAAGGTTTATCAGCACCCATTAGTTCATGTATCTAATGACGCTGCCATCACAGAGGCTTCCGGTTATGTGGGCAATTTCATAACCACGGTGAAGACTGAAGGAAGAATCAAGGAGATACGTCATGGAGCAGCCATCCTGGCTACAGGTGCTGAAGAATATAAACCCGCCGAATACCTGTATGGGGAAGATGACAGAGTATTGACCGGGCTGGAGTTGGAGGAGCGAATCGCCAGGGGAGATGAAAGGGTGATTAGCTCCCGGAGTCTGGTGATGATCCAATGTGTTGGCTGCCGGGAAGAAGACAGAAACTACTGCGCCAGGATATGTTGCAGCCAGTCCATCAAGAACGCCTTGAAACTAAAAGAGATAAACCCCGGGGTTGATATCCATATTCTCTTTCGGGATATGAGAACGTATGGATTTAAAGAAGATTATTACCGGGAAGCGTCAAATAAAGATGTAAAGTTCATCCGTTATGAGGCGCATGATAAACCTCAGGTGGAAGCTGTTTTCGAGGATGGTCAGCCTATTCTCAGGGTAACCGTTGCCGATCCTATCTTAGGCCAGAGGCTTGCTATAGATACCGAATTACTCGCTTTAGCCGCCGCTGTTGTTCCCTCCGCAGCAACCAGGGAATTAGCCGGATTATTCAAGGTAACTTTGAGCCCGGATGGCTTCTTCAAGGAAGCGCACGTAAAACTGAGACCTGTCGAGTTTGGCACAGACGGGGTTTATCTGTGTGGGACGGCTCATTATCCCAAGTTTATACAGGAAACGCTTAACCAGGCTTATGGAGCTGCAGGCCGGGTCTTAACGCTTCTCTCACATGATACAGTCATTGCCTCCGGCTCTGTTTGTGAGGTGGATGAAGATAAGTGTATTGCATGTGGGGAGTGTATCAGGGTGTGCACGTATGGCGCCATAGAGTTTTATGATACGCGGCAAGGTAGAAAGGCCAGGGTTAATCCTGTCATCTGTAAAGGGGACGGAGTCTGCAACACAAAGTGCGCAACAATGGCTATACAACTTAAGCACCATACCGATGCAGAGATCTTGAGCGAAATTGATGCGGCACTTGGAAGTGCGTAGAAATATGCGAATGGATAAAGCCTGGATTGACTGAGTAATGAGGTGAGTACGAATGAGTACAGGACTGAGATTTAAACCTAGAATACTAGGCTTTGTATGCCATTGGTGAGCATACGGCGCTGCTGACCTGGCTGGAGTTTCCAGACTACAATATACAACTGAGATGAGGCTTATTCGCGTCATGTGTTCCGGTAGAGTCGATCTGGAGTTTGTGCTCCAGGCTTTCTCAAAGGGAGCGGACGGGGTGTTTATAGGCGCCTGCCATTTAAATGAATGTAATTATATTACTCATGGGAATTTCCAGGCATTATGCATGGTGAATATTTTCAGAAAAATAATGGAGCATATAGGGCTGAACCCGGAAAGGCTAAGGATCGGATTTATGTCCGGCAATGAAGCAAGCCTTTTTGCCGGAGGTGTTAACGATTTTGTCAAGAAGGTGAAGGAGTTAGGACCTCTTGGCAAAGGCGAGGGAATTGACGGAAATGAATTAAGGTCCAAACTTGAAGCAGTCCATAAATTAATCCCGTACATTAAGCTGGTGAAAAAGGAGAAACTCGCATTACGTCTGGATAAAGAAGAAGAATATAATGAACTTTTCACCAGTGAGGAGATAGACCGGTTATTTAGTGAAGTAATTTCGTACTATATTGATCCGGATAAGTGTCGGGCCTGTATGATTTGCCTTAAGAAATGCCCCGTAGAGGCGATCGCTGGAGGCAAGAACCGGATTCATATAATTGACCAGGAGAAATGCATAAAATGCGGAACCTGTTTTGAAGCTTGCCCTTCTCGCTTTGGTGCGGTGAACAAGATTTCCGGCGAGCCTGTCCCGCCTCCTATCCCTGAAGAAGAAAGAACTCTAGTCCGGGTAAAGAAAAATGAGAATAACCCTTCTTAAGTCAACAGCATTGTCCCCCCGGGGACCGTCTACAAAAAAACCGACAAAAAAGGAGAAGATCAATGGGCTTTGAACTCGGGCTTCCAGAGCAATTTAACGCGGCCGATTATTTTGTCGACCGAAATGTTCGAGAGGGCCGCGGCAATAAAGTGGCTGTCCTGTGTGAGGATCGCTCTTTGACCTATGCTCAACTCCAGGCCGGCATGAACCGGATCGGCAACGGGCTTAAAGGCCTCGGTCTAAGGATGGAGGACCGTGTAGCGCTTCTGCTCCTCGATACCGAGATATTTCCACAGGCATTTTTCGGGGCCATCAAGATGGGCGCCGTCCCGGTCTGCCTCAATACGCTCATGCGGCCCCGGGATTATATGTATTTCCTCAACGACGGCCGCACAAGAGTTCTGATTATCGATGCCGCCCTGCTCGATGTCGTCGAGCCTGTAAGAGCAAATCTCCAGTTCCTCGAACACACCGTTGTGGTAAACGGGCCGGCGCCGGAATGGGCCATATCTTTCGATCAACTGATCGAAGGGCGTCCCTCTGAGATGGATGTGGCGCCGACAACTCCCGACGATTCCTGCTTCTGGCTCTATAGCTCGGGTTCGACGGGTGCGCCCAAGGGCGCCGTTCATCTGCAGCACGACATGGTCTATTCGGTTGAGACCTACGGAAAACAGGTATTGGGGATTCGGGAAGACGATGTCTGCTTTTCGGCCGCCAAGCTGTTTTTCGCCTATGGACTGGGCAATGGGCTTTATTTTCCGTTCAGCGTTGGGGCAACGTCAGTATATCTGCCGGCGCGGCCCACACCGGCCCTGGTCTACGATACCATCCGCCGCTACAAGCCTACGCTCTTTTTTGGCGTCCCAACCCTGTATGCCGCTATGCTGCAGACAGAGGGCAGCCTCGATGGAGTAAGGCTTTGCGTATCCGCAGGCGAAGCGCTTCCAGCGGACATACTCAGGCGATGGGTGGAACGTCACCACGTTCAGATTGCCGACGGGATCGGCTCGACCGAAATCGCTCACATTTTCATTTCGAACTGCGCCGACTGCATAAAGCCTGGAAGCTCGGGCAAGGTGGTCCCGGGATACGAAGCCAGGATCGTCGATGAAAATTTCGAAGATGTGCCCGATGGGCAGATCGGCACATTGCTCATCAAGGGAGACAGCATTTGCGCGGCTTACTGGAATAAGCACGAGAAGACAAAATCCACCATACTCGGCGAGTGGATAAACACCGACGACAAGTATTACAGGGATGAAGAAGGGTTCTATTACTACGTGGGACGTGCCGACGACATGCTCAAAGTTGGAGGCATCTGGGTTTCTCCGGTTGAGGTCGAGTCCTGTCTGATCTCACATCCCGCAGTCCTCGAATGCGCGGTCGTCGGCGTGCCGGACCAGGATGGACTCATAAAACCCAAAGCTTACATCGTTCTCAAGTCGGGGTATTCACCGGATGCTCAAATGGAAGACGAGCTCAAAAATTACGTCAAAAAGCAACTCGCCCATTATAAGTTTCCTCGGTGGATCGAATTTATTGAAGAGCTGCCCAAGACCGCCACGGGAAAGATCAAACGATTCGAGCTGAGGAAGCTTGCACACGGGGACTGATCGGGCGCGCTCATTTGTGTGCCTTGAAATTTTTTCACGCGACGCGCAGACATGATTCCACCGCAGCAACTCATGTCCCTCTGGGACACCCGACACGATGAAAAGAGCCGTAGCCATAATGGATGGGTGGAGCGGAGCGTAACCCATCACGCCTTTTCGAAGCAGCTTTTCACGTCCCTTTGGGACACTCTGAAACCATGAAAAGAGCCGTGGGGTGGGCTAAGCGGACCCTCACTTCGTATCGGGTCCCCGCTTGACGCATCATCCCAGGCAATGCGTCAAGTCCGCGCCCGGAACCCTCACTGCGTTTCGGGTTCGCGCTGGACAT